>CALWYN010000119.1 GCA_944385755.1 uncultured Oscillospiraceae bacterium | reverse complement strand
GGCGTCCTCGCCGAAGGGGGAGACGAGGCCGGCGTTGGCGATCAGCTCCTTGAAGGTCATGGTGCCGGCGGGGCGGGTGTACTTCATATAGGTCTCCCAGGCCGCCTTGGGGTCGGACTGTATCAGGGCCCAGAACTCCAGCGCGACCGTCTGCGCCAGGCAGTAGTCGATGTAGTAGAAGGGGCTCTCGTAGATGTGGCGCTGGCGCTGCCAGGCCCGGCCCTCGCCGTAGAAGGGCTGGCTGTCCTCCAGCTTCATCCAGGGCAGGTAGATGGCGGAGAGGCGGGCCCACTCCGCGTTGCGCTCGGCGGGGCTGAGCTCCGGGTGCTCGTAGGCGATGTGCTGGAAGTGGTCAACCATGGTGCCGTAGGGGATGAAGGTGAGGGCGTCGGCCAGGTGGGTGTAGCGGAACTTGCGCGCGTCCGCGCCGAAGAAGCTCTCGGCCCAGGGCCAGGCGAAGAACTCCATGGACATGGAGTGCACCTCGCAGCTCTCCATGGTGGGCCACTGGCAGGAGGCGGGGATGATGTCGCGGCCGGTGTAGTTGGCGAAGGCATGGCCGGCCTCGTGCGTCACGACCTCGACGTCGCCGCTGGTGCCGTTGAAGTTGGCGAAGATGAAGGGCACCTTGTACTCGGAGAGGCTGGTGCAATAGCCGCCGCCGGCCTTGCCCTTGCGGGAGAGGACGTCGAGCAGCTCGTTGTCGTACATCACGTCGATGAACTCGGCGGTCTCCGGGCTGAGCTCGTGGTAGAACTTCCGCCCCGCGGCCAGGATGTCGTCCGGCCCGCCGCTGGGCCTGGCGTTGCCGCTGCGGAAGGCGAGGGCGTTGTCGGCGTAGCCCATGGGATAGGCCTTGCCCAGGCGCTGGGCCTGGCGGCGGAACACCTGGTCGGCCAGGGGGACTATGTACTTGACCACGGCGGAGCGGAAACGCTCCACGTCCTCCTTGCCGTAGCAGTTGCGGCCCATGCGGTCGTAGCCGAGGGCTATGTAATTTTCGTGGCCCAGCTTTTTGCCCATGGCGTCGCGCAGCTTAACCAGCTCGTCATAGATGGAGTCCAGCTTATCCGCCTGCTGCATGTACCACTCGCCCTCGGCCTTCCAGGCCGCGTGGCGGCGCAGGTCGTCCGGGTCCTGCTTCAGGGGAGTGAGCTGGCTGAGCGTGTACACCCCGCCCTCGAAGGGGATCTGTGCGCTGGCGAGGAGCTTGCTGTACTCCGTGGTGAGCGCGTTCTCGCGCTGGAGCTCCGGCACAATCTCAGGGGAGAAGGTGCGCAGCGAGATCTCGGTGTTCAGGAACATCAGGCGGTTGTACTTGCGTTCGAAGTCCGCCCGGAAGGGGGTGCTGAGCATGGCGAGGTTCCACTTCTGGACGTACTCCTCGAGCTCCGGCATGGCCCGGTCGGCGAACTCGACCTCCTTATCGTAGAACTCGTCGGCCGTGTTTATGTCGTGGCGGATGTGGGCGATGGTGAGCATGGTCTCCGCGTGGGCCGTGCCTTTTTCCACCTCGAGGAACACGCCGTCCGCCTCCTCGAAGCTCGCGGCCGCGGCCAGGCGGGCCGCGGCGCCGTCCAGGAACTGCTTCAGCGCCTCGATATCCGGGCGCTCATAGGGCATCTCTGAGAATTTCAATGTTGTTCTTCCTCCTGTATATGCTGTGTGTCTGTGGATGTTTTGGGAAAATCCCGGGCGGGGCCCGGCAGGGCATATTATATGCCCAAAAGCGTTCGGCGTCAATCCGCCGCGCCGCCGCTGGCTTTGAAGGCGGCGACTATGCGCCTGATGGCGCCCGAGCCCAGCTTCTCGTCCAGGCGGGCGAGCAGCTCGCGGACGCGGAGTATCAGTTCCCCGTCGCCGAGCCAGTACCGCTCTATGACGCCGGTGTCTACGCTGGAGAGGAGGGAGTTGACGACCAGCAGGGCGATGTACAGGTCGTCAAGCCAGCCGAGGCCGCCGAGTATGTCCGGCATCACGTCGAGCGGGGAGATGAAATAGGCCAGGGCGGCGGCGATCTGGGCCTTGTTCTTTCCCGGCACCTCCGGATCGCCCATCAGCTTCATGAGCAGATAGAAAAAGTCCGGCACACAGAGGACGTACGCGGCCAAACTGCTGGAGAGGTGCTCTCCGGCCCAGGCCTCGGCGCGCGAGCGGAGGCGGAGATAAAAGCTGTCATAATCCCTGTGCGGGGCGTCCTTTTCATAGTCGTAGAGTTCTGACATGGATAACCAGCTCCTTTCGGTCTCAGTGTATTCTATACTTCCGGCGGCGTTTTGTAAATCCGTGTGATGTTCAAAATGGCCCAAAATATCCGACAAAATTCTGCGGAATTGGTCGAAAATGCGGTTGCCAAAACGGGCGATATGCTGTAAAATCTCTATGGAAAGGCAAACGGCGGCATTTCTGGCGCCGAATAAGGGACGGGGGTGATGGCCTTGCAGCTTCTGGAGCGCCGCATACGCGAGGACGGCGAAGTCCTGCCGGGCGGCATACTCAAGGTGGACGGCTTCCTCAACCATCAGATGGACCCCGGGCTGCTCATGGAGATGGCCGGGGAGTTCCGCCGGCTGTTTGAGGGAGACGGCGTCAACAAGATACTCACCATAGAGGCTTCGGGCATCGGACCGGCCTGCTTCGCGGGCCTGGCTTTCGGCTGCCCCGTTTTATTTGCCAAAAAAAACCGCACCCGCAACCTGTCCGGGGAATTCTGGACCGCACAGGTACACTCCTTCACCCACGGGACCACCAACACCATCATGGTCTCGAAGAAGTATCTGGGGCCGGGCGACCGGGTCCTGATAATTGACGACTTCCTGGCCAACGGGGCCGCGCTGGACGGGCTGATCACCCTCTGCCTGGACGCCGGGGCCGAGGTGGCCGGGGCCGGGATATGCATAGAGAAGGCCTTCCAGCCCGGCGGAGAGCGCATAAGGGCGCGCGGCGTGAGGGTGGAATCCCTCGCCCGCATAAAGAGCATGGACGACGGCGGAGAGATAGAGTTCTGCTGAGCCGGCCGCCTGTCCACGGCAAAACATCATAAAAAATATATTCCCGCGATATATGCCGGAGGATATGGCTCCGGCGTCTCTACCCGGCAACCGTAAATGGCCGGACTATCGCCGGGGCGGCTTTTGCCGTCCCCGGGGCAGAGACGCTGAGCGCGCCGCTGCCCCGTTTTTTATTGTATTAGAGCCGGAACCGGCTTTAATAGGACAAAATGAGATTTGGAGGAAAGAAAATGAAGAAAGTTTTTGCCCTTCTCCTGGCGCTGGCCATGGTCTTTGCCCTCGCCGCCTGCGGCGATGCGAACCCCGACGCGGAGACAAGCACGCCCACGGCCGGGACCGGCGAAGAGCCCGCCGAGACCGGCAACGTCACCGAGGAGCCCGGCACCGAGGGCGGGGCGAATACGGAGGACCTGAAGGTAGGCTTCATATTCCTGCACGACGAGAACTCCACTTATGACCTCAACTTCATGAACGCCGCCACCGCCGCCGTTGAGGCCCTGGGGCTGAGCGAGGACCAGTACGAGTTCCGCACCAACGTCCCCGAGGGACAGGAGTGCTACGACGCCGCGGCCGAGCTGGCCGACGGCGGCTGCGACATCATCTTTGCCGACAGCTTCGGCCATGAGCCCTACATGATCCAGGCCGCGATGGAGTTCCCCGAGGTGCAGTTCTGCCACTCCACCGGCACCAGGGCCCACACCGAGGGCCTTGACAACTACCACAACGCCTTCGCCTCCATATATGAGGGCCGCTACCTCGCCGGTATCGTCGCCGGATTGAAGCTCAACGAGATGATAGACAGCGGCGAGATCACCGCCGACGAGGCCAAGATGGGCTATGTAGGCGCCTACACCTACGCCGAGGTGCTCTCCGGCTACACCAGCTTCTACCTGGGCGCCAAGAGCGTCTGCCCCAGCGTGACCATGGAAGTCACCTTCACCGGCTCCTGGTACGACGAGACCGCCGAGCGCGAGGCCGCCAACAACCTCATCAACAACGGCTGTGTCCTGATAAGCCAGCACGCCGACTCCATGGGCGCCCCCAGCGCCTGCGAGGACGCCGGAGTCCCCAACGTCAGCTACAACGGCTCCACCGCCTCCGCCTGCCCCGATACCTACCTCATCTCCAGCCGTATCGACTGGGAGCCCTACTACGAGTACGCCATCAACTGTGTCATTAACGGCGAGGCCATAGACGCCGACTGGACCGGCACCCTTGAAACCGGCTCCGTCGTGCTGACCGAGCTGGGCGCCAACGTTGCCGAGGGCACCCAGGAGGCCCTTGACGAGGCCGAGGCCGCCCTGCTCGACGGCAGCCTGCATGTCTTTGACACCAGCACCTTCACTGTCGGGGGCGAGACCGTGACCACCTTCATGGCCGACGTCGACACCGACGCCGAAAACGCCGGGGACACCGAGGCCATCGTGGACGGCTACTTTGCCGAGAGCGAGTTCCGCTCCGCCCCGTACTTCACCCTGCAGATAGACGGAATCACCCTGCTCGACGTCAACTACGGTTGATAAGAAATTGCATAAAAAGGCCTCGACGGCCTTTTTATGCAATAAGGTACCCCGGCCGTAAACGGCCGATGGATACCGGCGCGTCGCTTCGCGCACTCGGGCCTATAGGCC
>CALWYN010000118.1 GCA_944385755.1 uncultured Oscillospiraceae bacterium | reverse complement strand
CCATGGTGTCGAGCCTGATGTCGTCGATGCGGATTTTCAGCACGTCCCCCGGCTCCGCGCCCTCCACATAGATGGGCCCGGTTATGGTGAGGATGCGCTTGGGATAGGGCTCAACCGAGTAGTCCTTAGTGAAGGTCTCGTCCGGTATCCCCGGTTTGGCCGTCTCGACGGCGATAGTCTCCCCACTCCCAATGGTGATGGCCGGGATATTCTCCTTGTCCATCACGTGTATAACGCTCCTGGTCGTAAGGTACTTCATGGCTTCACCTCTCTGGTATTGAATATTGCCGGCGGCAGCGGCGCCCGGGCCGGCATGCCGCCCTACAATTATGGACTGATTATAGCAAGCCGCATCTCAGGTGTGCACCGTTTCACTGCCTAAATTCCTGGATTTTGTGTTAGGCACTTTGACCAATCTTATATGAATTTAATTATTTTGCCTAAATTTCTGCTTATAAATTGTGCATTTCGCTCATAAAATTCATTTCTTCCGGACTGCCTGAAAACGCCGCCCCAACTCCTGAAAATCTCGCGGCTTTCAGCGGCTCCGCCCCATAGTATGCGGCGCGGGACATGTAAATAAATTATAAATAATTTTACAAACCCCAATTTACCTCATGGGGGTAAAGCCGGAAATATTCATGCATGCTGAAAAAATATAACCTCCAGGCGGTCCCGCCGCGGACGGAAGAGCCTCTTCCCGGGCCCGCGGCTTCTGTGGCCGGCATCCATTATAATAAATATTCAGTCCAAATGCAAGATATATACTGAATATACGGTCATCTCTTTTCCCGGGACTCAACACGTCCCCCTGCGCCGAATCCCGCGTGTCCCCCGGCGACGGCGGAACTTTTTCATGAAAACGTTTGATATCTGCCGCCGTTGCCCTTATAATGTAGGGGCATTTCGCGCGCCGCCCCACGGGCGGCCGCGCCGGGTGCGGAAAAGGCTGCGGACAGAGGAGAGAGATTTTTATGAGGATGACGGTATACGGGCTCAGGCGCGATGAGGTTGAGCTCTTCGACAAGTACGCCGCCGAAAACGGCGTGGACATTTCTGTCACGAGGCGGTTCCTGGATGCGGAGACGGTGGAACTCGCCGCCGGCAGCGAGGCCATTTCGATTGTCGCCTCCTGCCGCCTGGACGCGGAGCTGGCGCGCAGGCTGCACGAGCTGGGAGTAAAATACGTGCTGACGCGCACGGCCGGCTACGACCACATAGATCCCGACGCGTTGAGACGGTACGGCCTGCGCTGCGCGAGAGTGCCGGTGTACAGCCGCAACGCCGTCTCCGAGCACACCGTAATGCTGCTTCTCGCGCTCATACGCGACCTCAAGAGCGAGCTCTTCAGGGTGGACAGGCACATCTTCCGTCTGCCGGGGGCCCACGCCAGGGAGCTCGGCTCCATGACCGTGGGCATCTTCGGCACCGGCTTCATAGGCGGCCAGACCGCCCGCATGCTGAGCGGCTTCGGCTGCCGCATACTGGCATACGCGCGCCACCCCAGGGCGGATCTGGAGGGGCTGGTCACCTATGTGACCCAGGAGGAGCTGTTTTCGAGCTCCGACGCGCTGATATTCCACTGCTCGCTCAACGACAGCACGCGCGGCATCGTCAACAGCGGCACCATATCCGCCATGAAGGACGGAGTCTGCCTGATAAACACGGCGCGCGGGGAGCTCATGGACTTCTCCGCCGTCCTCGCGGGGCTCAGGAGCGGCAAGATTGCCGGCCTCGCCACCGACGTATACGTCAACGAGGCCTCGTTCATGCGCGGCGGTTCCGGCGGAGAAATCGACCCTGTCCTCGCCGAGCTCATATCCATGGACAACGTGATCTTTACCCACCATATCGCCTTCTTTACCGACACGGCGGTGGACAATCTGATAAAAATAACCTTTGAAAATTTCAGAGAGTTCGAGACCACCGGCAGCTGCCGCAACGAGCTCTTCCGCGGGGCCTGAGCCGCCCCCCCGGAAAACACCCCAACGGCCGGCGCCCCCTCGGAGAACCCCGAGGGGGCGCCGGCCCATATTCCGGCTTGGGCCGCCGGTTCTCAGCCCGCATGTCTCACCCAGGCCTCGACCCTGCCGCGCGAGGCGGCCGCCTTGGCTCCGTGTATGGACAGACCGGCCCCGATTTCGGCCTCCGGGCAGGCGCGCTTCAAATCCCGTTCGCTCGAGCCCATGCCGCTGCCCTCGTTCGTGCAGAACGGGAGTATGCGCTTGCCGGCCAGGTCGCAGTGCTCCAGAAAGGTGAACACGGCCATCGGGGCTGTCCCCCACCAATTGGGGTAGCCGAGAAAGACGGTGTCGTAATCCCCCAGGTCAGCGGGGTACTCCTCCAGCTCCGGTCGCGCCTGCCCGCGCAGCTCCGCGCGCGCCTCCCGGGTGCACTCGGTGTAGTCCTCCGGATAGGCCTTCACCGTCCTCAGCTCAAACAGCTCCCCGCCGGTCAGCTCCGCTATCATCTCCGCCACCACCTCGGTGTTGCCCCTGGCCAGGTTTTTTATGCTCCCGTTCCAGTAGTTCTCACCTCTGCGCGAGAAATAGGCTATCAGTGTCTTGCCCATTTTGCATCTCCTCCTTTTTGTATATTTTAGCACAGGGCCCCGCAGCTCTCAATTTCAATTCACGGCGGTATCCATAAGCAAAACTCATGTTCCGCCCGGCGTCCCGGGTTTTTCCCCCCTCAGTCCGTCAGATAAATCTCGACGCCGGCGCAGACATGTATTATAATGGCGGTATAAAGGGGGATTGGGCATGTACAACCCGCAGCTGGACACCTTCATATGCGTCGCCGAGGCCGGCAGCTTTAACCGGGCCGCGGAGCGGCTGTACATCTCGCCGCCCGCGGTGATAAAGCAGATCAACCTCCTCGAGGGCAAGCTGGGCCTCGTGCTCTTTGAGCGCACTCACCGCGGCCTCAATCTCACGGAGGCGGGCCGTTCCCTCTATCAGGACGCCAAATACATAGTCCAGTACTGCCGCGACAGCGTGACACGCGCCAAGAACGCCGCCCGGGAGGCGGAGAACGTGATACGGATAGGCACCTCGCCCATGACCCCCGCCCAGGTGCTCATGGAGCTGTGGCCCAGGGTGGAGGAGGTCAGCCCGGGGCTGAAGTTCCAGCTCGTACCTTTTGAGAACACGCCGGAAAACGCGCGGGAAATTCTCGGCAACCTGGGCCGGAACATCGACGTCGTCCCGGGCATCTTTGACGAGACCATGCTGAGCCTGCGCCAGTGCGCGGGCCTCGAGCTCAGCCGGGAGCGCATATGCTGCGCCGTATCCGTACACCACCGCCTGGCCGGAAGGGAGATGCTCAGCGTCACGGACCTCTACGGGGAGGATTTCATGCTGATGCGCCGGGGCTGGAGCCGCTATGTGGACCTGCTTCGCGACGACCTGCTGCAAAACCACCCCCGGGTGAACATTGTCGACTTTGACTTCTACGACCTCACGGCCTTCAACCGCTGCGAGAACAGCAACTGTGTGCTCATGGCCATAGAGAACTGGCGCTACGTCCACCCCCTGCTGAAAGTTCTTCCGGTGGACTGGAACTGGACCATACCTTTCGGGCTGCTCCATTCCCCCGAGCCCTCCGAAACCGTCCGCCGCTTTCTGGACGCCGTGAACCGTGTAGTTGACGGGCCCGGCTCCGCATAAAGCCAGAGGTTAATACTGCCCAACCAATCGAGACTTCATATGAGGTCTCGGTTTTTATATAATGGACACCGACAGAGGAGGGATAAAAATGAACGCCAACACGAGAGTGGCGGAGGTGGTAAGCTATCCGGAGTTTGCCCCTTTCGGCCGGCTCCTCTTCCCCTACGGCTATCGCGGTCCAGACAGTGGCATGACCCTCGCCGGTATCGCCCCGCTCCTGCCCTGGCACAGCTTCATAAACGTGGGCACCACTCTGGACGTGCTCGGCTACATGCGCGACACCGTCCGCGGAGGCGGAAAGCTGTTTTATGATATCTATTCCCGCAGCGAGATGGAGAGCTGCCCCGGCAAGCGCGACACCGGCCTGTTTTTCTTCAAAGGCAAACCCGGGGCGCCCTTCGCCATCGTGTGCGCCGGCGGGGGCTTCGTCTATGTGGGCTCGATACACGAGAGCTTTCCCCACGCCCTGCATCTGTCCCGCCGCGGCCTCAACGCCTTCGCGCTTCACTACCGGACGGACAGCGCCAACGCCGCCTGCGAGGACCTGGCCAGGGCCATAGGCTTCATATTTGCCCACGCCGGCGAGTTCGGGACGGCCACCTCCGGTTATTCTCTCTGGGGCGGCAGCGCGGGCGCCAGGATGGCGGCGTATCTCGGCTCATACGGCCCCGCCGCTTTCGGGGGCCCGGAGCTCCCCGGGCCGGCCGCAGTGATAATGCAGTACACCGGGCACAGCGACTGCACCGCCGGAGACCCGCCCACATACGCCTGTGTGGGCGAGAGGGACTATATAGCGAACTGGCGCGTTATGGCGCGGCGGATAGAGCGGCTGGACGCGATGGGCATCCCCACCGAATTTCATCTCTTCCGCGGCCTGCCCCACGGCTTCGGCCTCGGGCTCGGCACGGCCGCCGAGGGCTGGATCGACGGGGCGGCGGACTTCTGGCTGGCCAACATCTCCGCCCCTGAGGGCTGAGAACGCAGGCCGCCGCATTTTCACAACGCGTCCGGGCCCGCGCCGCCGCGCGGCCCGCGGCGGAATATCCGATTTCCCACGGTTTTTCTGACCCCAATTTCAAACCAGGAGGTAATAACGATGAAAAAACTCACGGCACTGTTCCTTGTACTCTCCCTCTCCCTCGCCCTGGCCGCCTGCGGCGCCGCCGGCGGAGAGGCCTCTCCCACCCCCGCGGCCGAGCCCTCGGCGGAGCCGTCCGCCCCCTCCGCGAGCCCCTCCGGCGGCGAGGAGGGAACTGACGGCGGCACGCTGGTGGTCTATTTCTCGGCCAGCGGCAACACCGAGCGTGTGGCCGGCTATATAGCCGAGGCGACCGGCGCAGACGTGTTCGTCATAGAGCCCGCCGAGCCCTACACCAGCGATGACCTCAACTGGACCGACGAGAGCAGCCGTGTGGTCTATGAGCACGACAATCCGGACGCCCAGGACGTGGAGCTTGTCAGCTCCTCGGTTGACGGCTGGGAGACCTACGACACCGTCTTTATAGGCTACCCGATATGGTGGGGCGTGGCCGCCTGGCCGGTCAGCAGCTTCGTCGCGGACAACGATTTCACCGGCAAGACCGTCGTCCCCTTCTGCACTTCCTCCAGCAGCGGACTTGGCCAGAGCGGCACCCTGCTCGCCGGCGCGGAGCTGGGCAGCGGCAACTGGCTGGAGGGCCGGCGGTTCTCCTCCGGCGCCGGTCAGGAGGACGTGGACGAGTGGATCGCCTCGCTGGGCCTGTGACGTCAGGCTCAGCGGACAGGGGCGGGAGAGCCTCCCCTGTCACCGGCCTTTCCGGCATTGGGGCACTCCACGCCCGGCCGCCGGCGGCAAGCGGCGGAGGGCCATGACTTCCGAGCCCGCGCCCGGCGGCGGGTGAGGGCTTCCGCCTGTCCGGCATGGGTAGTAAAATGTTCAAAAAACACCACAGGAGCTGATGTATCATGAAAACGAGAACTCTTGGGCGGGACCTGACCGTGGGCGCCGTGGGTCTGGGCTGCATGGGCTTCTCCCACGCCTACGGCGCGGCCATGGACGAGTCCGAGGCCGCCGGGCTTATCCGCGGGGCATATGACATGGGCTACCGCTTCTTCGACACCGCCGAGGTATACGGCACGGCGGAGGACCCGCATGTCAACGAGCGCATAGTCGGCGCGGCGCTCGAGGGCGTGCGCGGCGAGGTGAAGATAACGACGAAATTCGGCCTCCGTTTTGACATTGAGAGCGGGATCGTCCCATATCCGCTAATCCCGGACTCCAGGCCGGAGACCATACGCCGCAGCGTGGAGGAGAGCCTCCGGCGGCTGCGCACGGACCATATAGACCTCTACCTCCAGCACCGCATCGACCCCGCCGTGGAGCCGGAGGCCGTCGCCCAGGTCATGAGCGACCTGATAAAAGAGGGCAAAATCACGCACTGGGGCGTCAGCGAGGCAAATGAGGACTACCTCCGGCGCGCGCACGCCGTCTGCCCGGTCACGGCCATACAGAACCGCTACTCCATGATGGCCCGCCACCACGAGGCCCTCTTCCCGGTACTGGAGGAGCTGAACATAGGCTTCATAGCGTTCTCGCCAATGGCAAACGGCTTTCTGACCGGCGCCTACGGCAAGGGCGAACACTTTGACGCCAAGACGGACTACCGCGCCGGCATGCCCCAGTTCACCGACGAGGCTGTGGAGAAGAACCGCGCGCTTCTGGAGCTGCTGGAGACCATCGCACGGGAGAAGGGCGCCACGAGCGCGCAGATCTCCCTGGCCTGGATGATAAACAAGAAGCCATATATCGTGCCCATCCCCGGCTCCCGCAAACCGGAGCGCATGCGCGAAAATCTGGGAGCGGGCGAGATTTCGCTCAGCCCCGCCGAGGTTGCGGACATAGACTCGGCGCTGGACGGCATGGAGATGTCCGCTGTGTTCGGCGGCACGGCGTTGAAAAAATAGTTGTCGAAAGGAGCGTTATTCATGGAAAAGTCAAAGGTATATTTCACGCGGGAGATAACGCCAGAGAGCCTTGTGAGGATATACAGGGCGCTGGGCGTGGAGCTCAGGGGCAAGGTAGGCGTCAAGATTTCCACCGGCGAGCCGGGCGGGCACAACTACCTGCACCCCGAGCTGATAGGCGAGCTGGTCAGGGCGCTGGACGGCACAATCATCGAGTGCTGCACGGCCTACAACGGCCGGAGGGCCGAGCCCGGAGAGCACTGGAAGGCCATAGCCGAACACGGCTTCTCCGCTGCCTTCCCCTGCGACATAATGGACGAATTCGGCGAGATGGAGCTGCTGGTGGAAAACGGCTTCCATCTGGACCGGGACATAGTGGGCGCGGGCCTCGCCAAATATGACAGCGTGCTCATCCTCTCCCACTTCAAGGGCCACGCCATGGGCGGTATGGGCGGCGCGCTGAAGAACATCAGCATCGGCATAGCCACCCCCAGCGGCAAGACCTATATACACACCGCGGGCGCCACGAAGGTCCCCTCCGAGCTCTTTGACAAGCTGCCGCCCCAGGACCACTTCCTGGAGAGCATGGCGGACGCCTGCAAGGCGGTGATTGAGTACAAAGGCCCCGGGAACATGCTCTATATCAATGTCGCGAACCGCCTGAGCGTGGACTGCGACTGCGATAGCCACCCGGCGGAGCCGGAGATGGCGGACCTTGGCATATTTGCATCCACCGACCCGGTGGCCGTAGATCAGGCCTGCTACGACGCCGTAGTGAACGCCGCAGACCCCGGCAAAACCGCGCTCATAGAGCGCATGAACTCCCGCCACGCCATACACACCGTCGAGGCCGCCGCGGACCTCGGCCTCGGCAGCCGCGAGTACGAAATAATCAGCATAGATTGAAAGGAATGAGCCCAATGCGTAAAAATTTCAAACCCCAGCCCTGGTTTTATCCCCTGCCCGTGTTGGTGATTGGCACCTATAACGAGGACGGGACTCCGGACGCCATGACGGCGGCCTGGGGCGGGCTGTACGACGCCGACAAGGTCGTGCTCTGCCTGAGCGAGGGCCACAAGACGACCGGAAACATCAGGGCCCGCGGGGTCTTCACCGTCAGCTTCGCGGACGCCGCCCACGCCGTGGCAGCCGACTACGTCGGCCTCGTCTCCGCCCACAGCGAGCCGGATAAGTTCGCCAGGGCCGGATTCCACGCGGTAAAGAGCTCCTTCGTGGACGCGCCCGTCATAGACGAGCTGCCCCTCACCCTGGAGTGCAGGTTAAAGGAGTTCAGCGCCGACGGGAACATCATAGGCGAGATAGTCAACATCAGCGCGGACGAGCGCGTCCTGGGCCCCGACGGCAAGCCCGACGCCGGTCTGCTGCGGCCCATATCCTATGAGCCAGTGCACAACGGATACTATGTGCTGGGCGAAAAAATTGCAAACGCCTTCAGCGACGGCGCGGAGCTCGGTTGAGCCATGGACGGAGCCAGGAACAGGCAGGACCCCTTTGTGGTCTGCCACATGCTGTCCTCCCTGGACGGCCGCATAGACGGGGATTTTTTCGCCCTGCCCGAATGCGCCGCGGCCCGCAGGGAATACGCCTCGCTGCGGGGTTTTTACCACTGTGAGGCCACTCTCTACGGCACGACCACGGCGCTCGAGTTCGCCGGCGGGGAGGCGGGCAGTCTGCCGCGCCCGGCACAGCTCCCGCCGCATACGGACTACACCGCCCCGGCAAAAGAGCGCGACTACCTCGTCGCCGCGGACGCGCGAGGGCGCATAGGCTGGCAGAGCGGCACGTATGCGCGCTCCGGGAGGCCGGCCGCGCACATCATAGAGCTGCTGACCGAGCAGGCGGCCCCCGGGTATCTGGAATACCTGCGAGAGAGGGGCATCTCATATATTTTCGCCGGCGGGCGCCAGATAGACTTCAAACAGGCCCTGTGCCGCCTGCGCGAGAGCTTCGGCATAGAGCGCGTCATGCTCGCCGGGGGCGGGCTCATAAACGGCGCTCTGCTCGACGCCGGTGTCATAGACGAGCTGAGCGTGGTGCTCGCGCCGGTTATAGACGGCGGCGACGGCGCGGCGCTCTTCGACAGCTGCCGCAGCGCATCGCTCTCACTTATCGAGAGTAGGGAACTCGACGGCGGCGGGATGTGGCTGAGGTATAAGGTAAACTGACACAGAGGCGGCGGAAAATCCGCCGCCTTTGGCATATATGAGGTGAAACCATGAGAGAAATCCTTGCTATACTGGCCGCGCTGTCTTTTGCGCTGCTCGGCGCCTGCGGCGCGGCAGATCCGGCCCCCGCCGAAACCGCGGACACGACGACGACGGAGGCGGCCCCCTTCCCGCCGGCGGCCGGGTGCGACGTGACGCCGGGGACGCAGACCGAGCGCGGCTTTGTGCTGGACAACGTGCTGCACTCCGCCGAGGGGGACATACACTACAACCTCTATACCCCGGAGAGCTACGACGGCTCGGAGCCGAGGGCGCTCTTCGTGACGCTCGCGGGCTATGAGGGGTTGTACTTCCAGGGCGTGGGCGCGAACCTGGCCGAGGACTTCGGCTTCGAGGCTCAAAATTATGACCCGGACATGCTCGTCCTCGCCCCGCAGCTCAGTGACTGGGGCGAGACCTCCGCCCGGCAGGCGATCGCGCTCGTCGAGTATTTTCTCGACGCATACAGCATAGACCCCGCGCGCGTCTACCTGCACGGCATGTCGGGCGGCGGGGAGACGGCCTCGCTGGTCATGGGCATGCGCCCCGAGCTCTTCGCCGCCTGCCTCGTCACCAGCACGCGCTGGGACGGCGATTTGAACGTCCTCGCCGCGGCCCGCACGCCGGTGTACATGGCGATTGGCGACCGGGACAGCTACTACGGCGCGGAGCCGCTGACAAGCGCGTACAACGAGCTGCGCGCCATCTATGAATCGCAGGGCCTGACGGACGCGGAGATAGACGAACTTGCCGTCCTCGACGTGCGCTCACAGGACTTCTTCGACTCCCACGGCTTCACCGACCAACACGCGGGCGGCCAGGCCTTTGCCCACGACAGTACGGCCATGGGCTGGCTGTTTTCACACGAGAGGGAGGAGGATATACCGATGGAATACACCGAGCGGCGCCCCGGTTCGAGCGAGACCACGGTGGCCACGCCCGACGACTGGCCGGAGGAGTACGACTACGGCGACGGCCTGGCGCAGAGCTGGACGGGCGGGCTGAACAACCTCCACCTGCCCGAGCCCGAGGGCAACGCGACCGTCCTGAACACCGCCCCGGACACCACGCACATACAGGCGCTCTACCTCTGGGAGGAGGGCAACGTCCCGGCGGTGACCGAGTTCACGCCGGACATGACCGGCTATTTCGACGATTGGGACTTCCGCCCCTATGTCACGGCCATCCCCGTGCGCGAGGGCGTAACGCCGCGCGGCGCGGTCGTGCTGCTCGCGGGCGGGGCGTACATGTTCCGCGGCAACTACACCGACAGCCTGCCCACGGCGGCGCACCTGCGCGAACTGGCGAACGAGACCTTCGCCGTCCCCTCCCGCCCGCGGCCGTCTGCTCAGCGCGAGGGCGCGCTGGACGTGGCGCGCGCCGTGCGCTTCATCCGCGCGAACGCGGAGGCCTACGGGATAGACCCGGACGACATCGCCGTCATGGGCTACTCCGCCGGCGGCATACAGGCCGGGGAGTTCTTTCTGCACTACGACGGGGACGTCCTGCCCACGGCGCTCGACCCCGGCTATGTCCCCGACGAGCTGGACGCCGTGCCCGCCCGCGCCTCGGCGTCGGGGATGATCTACTCCTTCTATGGACGGCTGAGCGTCGCCAGCATGGATGAGGATGACCTCCTCGCTGGCGAGCTCCCGCCGACCTTCTACTGCTACGGCACGCGTGACCCGTTCTACGACCAGTTCGAGGCGCAGTACGAGCTCATGACGGAGCTTGGCTACCCCGTCCGCCGCCTAGTGCTCGAGGGCTGGCCCCACGGCTTCGGCGGCGACGGCGACTGGATAGAGGACTACGCCGCCTGGCTGGAGAGCGTGTTCGCGGCGAATTGAAATGAAAGCCATAAACCATGAAAAAAGCTCATGCGTACAATGCGCATGGGTTTTTGGGGTCACAGATATTTCTCCCCCCACTTCGACATCTCGTCAAAAATCCGCTGCAAATCCTTCGCCTTGTCCGTCGCCGAATACTCTACGCGCGGGGGAATCTCGTTAAACTGAACCCGATCCACCAACTCCTGCTCCTCCAAAGCTTTGAGTGTCGCAGTGAGCATCGTGTTTGAGATCCCCGGAATGGATTTTTTCAATTCACTGAATCGCATGGTTTGATTTCGGCTGAGCTCAAACAGCACCCACACATTCCATTTGCCCTGAAACAGCAGCATGGTTTTATAAACCGGGCAGGCTGCGATCTCATCAGTAGCAACATCAAATCTTTTTTTCATAATGTCCTCCCGGTAAGTTTAAGATTACTTTGTAAGTTAAAACTGCGTACTTGATAAGTTTTTCTTTCCATAGTATAATACGCGCACAGACGGATGTCAACCGCGTCATCTCAATATACGGAGGTCAGACAATTATGAAAACATTTGAAGCGATTTGCAGCAGAAAGAGCGTCCGCAGCTACACCGGCGAAGGTATTACGGCAGATGAGCTGAATCATATTATAACCGCCGCGAACGCCGCTCCCGTGGGTATGGGACAATATGACGGGATGCACCTGACAATCGTGACGAATCCGGAGCTGCTGAAAAAAATAGACCAGGCCGGGGCCGCCATGTTCGGGAAGCCGGATATGCACCCTCTGTACGGCGCACCCGTGTTTATCCTTGTCTCCACAAAAACGCCGGCCAAAATGATGGAGAATGTCGCCTTCTCAAACGCGGCCATTATCGCTCACAACATGGCTCTGGAGGCCACTGAACTCGGAATCGGAGCCTGTTATATCTGGGGCGCCGTGGCGGCCATATCCTCCTCCCCGGACGTCCTGAAAGAGCTGAACCTCCCCGAAAATTTTGTCCCCTGCTGCGGCATTATCCTTGGGAAAACAGATTACAAATATGTGTTAAGAGAAATCCCCGCAAATCGCATTGGGAAGAATACAATTGAATAATTCCATTCCCGGATACGCAAAGGCGGCCCCACCGGCCATATGGCCGGTGGGGCCGCCCTAATTTACCTGAAGCCTCAGTCGTTGAACTTGAAGCCCATGATCATGTCGGTCTGGGCGCTCAGGGGGACGTCGAACACGCGCTTGCCGCTGTTGGCCCTGGCGAGAGCCGCAAGGTCGTCGGCGTCGAGGGTGAAGTCGAAGATGTCGAGGTTCTCGGCTATGTGCTCCTCATTCGAGCTGCCGGGGACGGCGGAGAAGCCCGTCTGCAGCTGCCAGCGGAGCAGCACCTGCGCGCCGGTCTTGCCGTGCTTTTTGGCCACCTGCTGCACCTCAGGGAGATTCAGCTGCGCCTTCTGGCTCATCGTGCCGCCCAGCGGGAACCAGGCCTCACGGGCGATGCCGCGGCCCTTGAGCTCCTCGGCGTAGGCCTCGGGGGTGAAAGTGATGTGGCGCTCCATCTGGGCAATCGCCGGGGTTATCTCTATTCCGTCGAAGAAGCTCTCGTACTCGTCGCTGCGCTCGAAGTTGCTTATGCCGATGCTGCGCACCTTGCCGTGGCGTACGGCGCTCTTGAGGCCCTTCCAGCCCGCCTTCACGTCGCCGAGGAAGTGGTGCAGGTAGACGAGGTCGAGGTACTCGGTGCCGAGGCGCTCGAGCGCGCGGTCGACGGCGGCCTCGGCGTCAGAGTACTCCGTGGGCCAGATTTTGGTGGTCAGCCATATCTCCTCGCGCTTTACGCCGCTCTCCTTTATGGCCTCGCCCACCTCGCGCTCGTTGAGGTAGCCGTGGGCGGTGTCGATGTGCCTGTAACCGGCCCTGAGCGCGGCGAGGACGCAGCGTTTGGCGGTGCCGTCGGCGGCGAGGCCGAAGGTGCCAAAGCCGAGGGCGGGCATTTTTGTTCCGTTGTTGAGGGTGATGTATTCCATGATGCATGTCTCCTTTTTATTATTTCCGATAATTTATTCGTTCTTCCGGGGGCACTTCTTTGGTCCTGGCCAAAGAAAGTGTCCCCGGGCCCCCGAAAGGAAAGCCGCTTTGGGGCCTGCCGGTACGATATGGTGCGCCGCAGTTCGGCTTGGGCCCTTTACAGGCGCCCATCCTAAGCTTGGATAGGTTCCTGCCGCTGAATCCGTGCATTGGCTTCGCCGGCACTCCGTGGGCAGTGTTTTGCGGGCTGCATATGGGCTGCAATAACAGGAGCTCAGTCTATAGTGACTATCTCGTACTCTCGATTTCCGAGGCTGAGATCCGCGGCGGCCTCCACGACGTGTATGGCGTGGCGGGAGTTCATGCGCTCTATGAGCGCGGCCTTGCCGGGGTCTGCGGCGTTCACTACGGCGTCGTAGCAGGCCTGATCTACGGCTACGGGGTCGGTCGAGGCGAAGATGCCCAGATCCGCCATCCCCGGCTCCGCCGGGTGGCTGTCGCAGTCGCAGTCCACGCTCAGGCGGTTCGCGACGTTGATGTAGAGCATGTTCCCGGGCCCCTTGTAGTCAATCACCGCCTTGCAGGCGTCCGCCATGCTCTCCAGGAATGGATCCTGCTCGGGCGGCTTCTCAAGCGGCCTGCCGAAGAGCTCCTCCGGCTGCTCCATGAGCCCGGCGGTGTGTATCCGCGTCTTGCCGCGCGGTGAGGCGATGCCGATGCTGATGTTCTTCAGCGCGCCGCCCATACCGGCCATCGCGTGCCCCTTGAAGTGCGAGAGCACCAGCACGCTGTCGTAGTTTGCGAAGGCCGCGCCGACGCGGTCGCTCTTGAGGTGGTATCCGCCGTTAACGGGCAGCTCCATCTCGCCGAACTCGTCCATTATGTCGCAGGGGAACGCGGCGGTGAAGCCGTGCTCGGCTATGGCCTTCCAGTGCTCGCCCGGCTCGGTGCGGCGGCCGCCGTAGGCCGTGCAGCACTCGATGATTGTGCCGCGGAGCGAATTTACCAGCTCGCCTATCAGCTCGGGGTGCAGGTAGTTGTGCCCGCCAGGCTCGCCGGTGGAAATCTTCACGCCTACCTTGCCCTTGAGCTCCACACCCAGCGCCCTGTATATCCTCACAAGGCTCTCGGGCGTTATCTCCCGCGTGAAATATACCTTTGACGTTCCCATATCCGCCGCTTCCTTTCCTGAATTACAGCTTCCGCCCGTGCAGCGCCTGGACGAGCCTGGGGTCGGTGTGGTCGATTATCTCGCTGTGGCCGATGTCGAGCTTGGCGATCTCGGCCATATCCTCATCGGTGAGGCTGAAGTCGAACACGTCTATGTTCTGCTCCATGCGCTCGCGGTGCGTGCTCTTGGGTATCACGACCACGCCGCGCTGCATATTCCAGCGGAGCGCGACCTGTCCCGCGCCCTTGCCGTACTTTTCGCCTATCTTCGTCAGCACCGGGTGCGTGAATATGCCGTGCTTGCCCTCGGCGAAGGGGGCCCAGGCCATGGGCTGCACGCCGTACTCGCGCATGAGGCTGAGGGCGTTCTCCTGCTGGAAGAAGGGGTGGAGCTCCACCTGGTTGACGGCGGGCAGCTCGTCCACCGTCTCGCAGAAGTCGGCCAGGCGGTGCGGGTAGAAGTTGCACACGCCTATCGCGCGGATCCTGCCCTCCTTGTACGCCTCGGTCATAGCGCGCCACGCGCCGATGTAGTCGCCCATCGCCTGGTGTATCAGGTAGAGGTCGAGGTAGTCGACGCCGAGGTTCTCCATCGAGCGGTCCAGCGCGGCCTTCGCCCCCTCGTAGCTCGTGTCGGTGACCCAGAGCTTGGTGGAGATGAAGAGCTCGCTCCTGGGCACGCCGCATTTGGCGGTGGCCCTGCCGACGGCGGTCTCGTTGCCGTAGCTCGCGGCGGTGTCTATCAGGCGGTAGCCGGCGCCGACGGCGTCGAGCACGACGCGCTCGCATTCGTCCAGGTCGTGGATCTGAAAGACCCCAAAGCCCTCCCGGGGCATCTCGACTCCATTTCTAAGCGTTACGTATTCCATTGTGATTCCTCCTTAACCGAGCTGGTTGTTCGCGTAGATTATGTCCTGAACTGTCACATGTTCGTTGCGGTATCTGGCATTGGGGTTCCTCTCGGGTATCCTGAGCGCGATCGCCCGCTGCGTGCAGGCGTGCGCGCAGGCGAGGCAGCCCTGGCAGTTCGTGTAATCGAATACGGCCCTGCCCCCGGCCATGTGGATGCAGCCTCCGGGACACACCCTGGAGCACACTCCGCAGCCGATGCACCGGTCCGTTGCGTATACCAGGCCGTTCAGCGTGTCGGACGGCAGGCTCTTCTCATAGGCCAGGAACTGCTCGTGGGCCTCCCGGTCGGCGTCCGTCACAGGCTCGATGTAATGCTTCCCCGCGCCGATATCGGCTTTTATCCCGGCGAGCTGCTCGTCGACGTGCTTATCCATTGCGCGCTGCTCGTCCATGTCGAAGGCGGGCAGGTAGTTGTCCACCATCAGCAGCGTGTGTATATACGCCGGGGTCTTGCCCGCCTCGCGGCATATGTCCGAGACTATGTCTACGGCGTTCGCGTGCCGCGCGCCGTAGGTGGGGATGATGTAGAGGTATGGCGTGTCGAGCGTCACCTCGCGCAGGAATCGCCGCACCAGCTCCGGCGGCCGGTGCCCGAAGATGGGATAAACTATCCCGATGGCGTCATCGGAAAAATGGCGCAGGCGCGAACGCATAACCTGCGGTATGCTCATCGTATTCTTGTCGAGCTGGCGGGCGGCATAGAGGCAGTTGCCCGTCGCCGTGAAATAAAAGACCATGCTCACAACTCCTTTTCTTTTTGCTTCGGCCTTGAGTATATGATACCCTCTCGCGTCCTGAAAGTACAATGCCGTTTGGGCATTTGAGTATGCATAAAAGTTATACCTGCACTTGCCCCTGCGTCCCCGGTGTGATATAATTAAAAATAAGGAGGCGGTGACATGCCGGAACTGTACGACTGGGAAAAGCTCGTATCTGTGGCCAGGTGCGGCTCCCTGACAGCGGCCGCGGAGGAGCTGCTTATCTCCCAGCCCGCCCTCAGCCGGAGCATGCGTAAATTGGAATCTGAAATTGGGGTGGAGCTGTTCACACGGACTAAAAACCGCATGGAGCTCAACGACAACGGCCGGCTGGCCGCCGAACTGGCCCGGAAGCTGCTGGACGAGGCCGACCTGCTCGTCCGGCGTGTGAGGCAGCAGGACCGCTCAAGCCGGACGCTCTGCGTCGGCTCCTGCGCCCCCGCCCCTCTCTGGGAGCTCGCGCCCGTACTCGGCGGGCTCTACCCCGAGATGACAATCTCCACAACGGTCACGGACGCCGGCTCCCTGGAGTCCGGGCTGCTCGACGGCACCTACGAGCTCATCGTGCTCACATATGCGCCGGAACTCGAGGGCGTGGACTGCCTCTCTTTCGGCGGCGAGCGCCTGTGCTTCTTCCTGCCCATAAACCACCCCCTCGCCGGCGAGAAATCCCTCCGCATGTCCGACCTGAACGGCGAGACCATGCTGCTCCGCCCCAACCTCGGCTTCTGGGAGGACCTGCTCTCCGCCATGCCGGACACACATTTTCTCGTGCAGGAGGAGGACTACGCCTTCGGCGAGCTGCTGCGCGCGAGCAGCCTCCCCGCCTTCACCACCGACCGGGTCCTCCGGCGCGACGGCGGCATGTCGGGCCGTGTGGCCGTGCCGATAAGCGACAGCGCCGCCAGCGTGGACTATTTTGTAGCTTTCAGGAGCTCCCGGCGTCGGCGCCTCTCCGGCGTCATCCGCTATGTCTCCGGCTACACCGCCTGAGACCGCGCCGGAGACGAAGCCGCCAGCCCGAATTGCCGGCCCCGAGAGCAAATTTTGCTCTCAGGGCGGCGCCCGAGAGGAGGAAAACGAATGCTGCTCAGGCAGATGAGATATTTTGTCGCCGTTGTCGAGTGCAATAGCTTCACTGAGGCGGCGGAGAGGTGCTATATCTCCCAGTCCGCCATATCCCAACAGATACAGTCGCTCGAGCGCGAGCTCGGCGTGGAGCTGCTCCACAGGGAAAACCGCCGCTTCACCCTCACGCCCACGGGGGAGTATTTCTATTCCGGGTGCAAGGCCATACTGCAGCAGACGGGGGACCTCGTCCGCGAGACGAAACGTCTGGGGTCCGACGGGGAGCTGCACCTGCGCATCGGCTATCTCCGCTGCTACAGCGGCCTGGAACTCCACCAGGCCATAGCGGAGTTCTCATCGCTCTACCCCGAACTGGCCATAGACATCGTCAACGGCACGCACGAGGAGCTCTACGACCTCCTGCGCCACGGCGGCGCGGACCTGGTCCTCAGCGACCAGCGCCGCGCTTTTTCTGACGACTATGTGAACTATGAGCTGGCGGACTGCGGCTGTTGCGCCGAGCTCTCCGTCAACAGCCCGCTCAGCGCCCGCGGCTCCGTGGAGCTCGACGACCTGCGCCTCCTGCCCTGCATCCTTATAGCTCCGCGCGAGCGGCGCGGGGCAGAGCAGGAGTACTATCAGAACACCATGGGCTTCGGGGGCAGTTACATCTTCGCCGGCAGTCTCGAGGAGGGCCGCCTCCTGGTCGTGAGCAACCGCGGCTTCCTTCCCGTGGACAGCGTGGGCACTCTGCCCCCGGCCGGCGCCTCCATACGCCGCCTGCCCATCTGCAAGGGCGGCAGGCAGCTCAGGCGCAACTACTGCGTATTCTGGCGCAGGGAGCGGACAAACTATTATATCGAGGAATTTGCGTCCACACTGCGCGCTCTGCTCAGGCCGGGCGGGTGAGCCCGGACCTGACTCCAGATGTTCATAAGCTGCGCTTATTTGAAAGCCCGTAAACCGGAATTGCCGGTTTACGGGCCTGGGGTAAAATATAGCTGTAGATTTTGCGGCGGTGCGCG
>CALWYN010000117.1 GCA_944385755.1 uncultured Oscillospiraceae bacterium | reverse complement strand
GAGCAAGAGACAGTATCACTACGGCACCGGCCGCCGGAAGTCCTCCGTGGCCCGCGTCCGCGTCCATGAGAACGGCACCGGCTCCAGCACCATCAACGGCCCCGACATCGACGACCCCGTCGGCCTCGAGACCCTGAAGCTTATCGTCCGCCAGCCCCTGGTCACCACCGGCACCGTCGGCAAGGTGGACATAGAGGCCACCGTCTCCGGCGGCGGCGTCACCGGCCAGGCCGGCGCCATCCGCCACGGCATCGCCAGGGCCCTCCTCGCCGTGGACGAGAGCTTCCGCGCCCCCCTGAAGGCCGCCGGCTACCTGACCCGCGACCCCAGGATGAAAGAGCGCAAGAAGTACGGCCTCAAGGCCGCCCGCCGCGCTCCCCAGTTCAGCAAACGCTAAACTGCTTCAAAAATATACCCAGAGCCCCGGAACGCAGAGCGTTCCGGGGCTCTGCATATGCCGACCGGGCGGCCGGGCGCCGGAGGGCGGTGCGCCCATCCCCGACAGCGGACAAGGGGAAACGGGACGCCGCGCCGGGTCTATGGGCGAGCGCGGATGAGGTGTTTTCTGCCGTTCACAATAAATTTAAGTATACTTCCTTGACATATTTTAATAATGGTGTTATTATTCAAGCCGCATAGAGGCAATGACGGAGAAGGCACGCATTGTCCCGCGGCTCAGAGAGGGCGTCCACTGGCTGAGAGGCGCCCCGGGCGGGAGGCGTAACCCACCGCTCCCGAGCCCGCGGGCGAGACAGCAAGTCCGTGCGGCCGGCGACCGTTAAAGCGCCGTTGAGTTAAATCCAGGGTGGAACCGTGCGTGTATGCGCACCCCTGCGCCGCGACGCGGCACGGGGGTGTTTTTCATTCAGGGGAGGAAGAAAAATGGACGAAAAGAAGTATACTTTTGAGAGCAGGGAATACCGGGATACCTACCGCCACTCGACAAGCCACGTGCTCGCCCAGGCGGTCAAGAGGCTGTATCCCGAGGCGAAGCTCGCCATCGGGCCGGCCATCGAGGACGGGTTTTATTACGATATAGACTGCGACGTCACCTTCACTCCGGAGATTCTGGAGAAGATAGAGGAGGAGATGCGCAGGATATGCAAGGAGAAACTGCCCATAGAGCGTTTCGAGCTCCCGCGGGAGGAGGCCCTCGCGCTCATGCGCGAGAAGGACGAGCCGTATAAGGTCGAGCTCATAGAGGACCTGCCGGAAGATGTGACGATAAGCTTCTACAGGCAGGGCGAGTTCACCGACCTCTGTGCCGGCCCGCATCTGGACAGCACCGGCAGGATAAAGGGCAACGCCCTGAAGCTGATGAACTGCACCGGCGCGTACTGGAGGGGGGACTCCAGCCGCAAGATGCTGCAGAGGATATACGGCACCTGTTTTATGAAAAAGGAGGAACTTCAGGCCTATCTCGATCGTCTTGAAGAGGCGAAGAAGCGTGATCACCGCAAGCTGGGGCGCGAGCTCGGGCTGTTCATGATGGCGGAAGAGGGGCCGGGCTTCCCGTTCTTCCTGCCCAACGGCATGGTGCTCAAGAATACGCTGCTCGACTATTGGCGCGAGGTGCACAAGAGGTACGGCTATGTGGAGATCTCTACGCCCATAATCCTCAACCAGGAGCTCTGGCACCGCAGCGGCCACTGGGAGCACTATAAGGACAACATGTACACCACGGTGATTGACGGCGAGGACTACGCCGTAAAGCCGATGAACTGCCCCGGCGGCATGCTGGTGTACAAGAACGAGCCGCACTCCTACCGCGATCTCCCGCTGCGCATGGCGGAGCTGGGCATAGTCCACCGCCACGAGCTGAGCGGGGCGCTGCACGGGCTCTTCCGCGTCAGGTGCTTTACGCAGGACGACGCGCATATCTTCATGACCCCCGAGCAGATGAAGGACGAGATAAAGGGCGTCGTGCGCATTTTCGATGAGATATATTCCACCTTTGCCCTGACATATAAGATTGAGCTCTCCACAATGCCCGAGGACCACATGGGTGAGGAGGCCGACTGGAGGGTGGCCGAGGAGACCCTGAAGGCCGCCATAACCGAGATGGGCAAGGACTTCGCCATAAACGAGGGCGACGGGGCCTTCTACGGGCCTAAGCTGGACTTCCACCTCTCGGACTCCCTGGGGCGCACATGGCAGTGCGGCACAATACAGCTCGACTTCCAGATGCCGGAGCGGTTTGAGCTCGAGTATGTGGGCGAGGACGGGCAGAAGCACAGGCCAGTGATGATACACCGTGCGCTGCTCGGCTCGATAGAGCGTTTCATCGGCGTCATCACCGAGCACTTCGCCGGCGCCTTCCCCACCTGGCTCGCGCCGGTGCAGGTGAAGGTCATGCCGATAACCGACCGCAGCCGCGACTGGGCCCAGAAGGTGGCGGACGAACTCACCTCCGCCGGGGTGCGCGTCGAGTGCGACTTCCGCAACGAGAAGATAGGCTATAAGATTCGCGAGGCCCAGAGCAAGAAGATCCCCTATATGCTCATAATCGGAGACAAAGAGGCCGAGGCGGGCAGCGTTTCCGTCCGTACGAGGGCGGGCGGCGATATGGGCGCGGTGTCCCTTGAGGAGTTCAGGGACAAGCTCCTGGAGGAGATACGCACCCGCAGCCTCGGCTGATAAGAAAGGAGAAATACCTTAAGATGAAGAAAATCCTCTGCGCCATACTCTGCCTGAGTCTGCTCGTGGGCGTGTCCGCCTGCGGTTCACAGGATGACCCTGACGAGAGCGCCACTCCTGAAATAGAGCTGCCGGATGTTGTCGTGTCAGATACCGACCTGACGGTGGCCTCCCCCACGCCCACCCCCGAGCCGCAGGAGATTGATTTGCTGTCGGTGTGCGGCATAAATCTTGTCCGCGACGGGCAGCTCACCGGCCTTGGCTTCGGCGGCGCGGTGTATGCCGACGGGGTGCTGACGCTCACGGACGCCGAGCTGAGCTCGAGTGGGGCGGGGGCGCCTGTGATAAGCTACTCCGGAGGGGATCTGGAGATAGTGCTCGAGGGCGTGAACACGCTGGCGGCCACCGGAGGAGCGGCGGCGATAAGCTGCACGGACGAGAACGGCAACCTGACGGTAAGCGGCAGCGGCAGCATGACCGCGACCGCCGAGGAGGCCGCGGCAATAAGCGTGGCCGGAAGCGTCACGATTTCGGCCACGGTGGATGTCACCGGGGCCCCGGCCGTGGAGTCCGGAGAGGTGGTGGCCGGTGACGGCGCGCAGATAAGCGAGAACAGCGAGACGCACCTGGTCGTCTACGCCGAGACCGCGGCCGTGTGATGAAAAAATTCACTTGAATAAAAAACGTTTCCCCCTCGTATCCTGCGATACGAGGGGGTTATTTTATGACCGACAGAAAAAAGCTGATACTCGCCCTTACCGTGATTTTCACGCTGAACATCCTGCTGATTGCCCTGGCTCAGGCGGCCGGGGCGGCGACCTATGAGAAGGGCTCGTCGGGTTCCGTCGTGCGTGAGATGCAGACGCGGCTCAAGGAATGGGGATATTACGACGGCGAGGTGGACGGCATATTCGGCAGCGCCACCGAGGAGGCAATCGAGGAGTTCCAGCGCAAAAACGGGCTGGCGGTGGACGGCAGGGCGGGCCCCGCCACGCTGACCGCCCTGGGTCTGCCCACGGGTCAGACGCAGGAGACGGGGGCGAATTCAGGGGACCTGGCGCTGCTGGCCAGACTCATCTCGGCCGAGGCCAGGGGTGAGCCGTATACGGGCCAGGTGGCCGTGGGAGCGGTGGTTATGAATCGGGTGGACCATCCGTCCTTCCCCAACAGCATTTCCGGGGTCATATATCAGCCGGGCGCGTTCTCATGCCTGCAGGACGGCCAGTGGGACGAGCCCGTGGCCGACAGCGCGTACCGCGCGGCCCGCGAGGCCCTGGCGGGGGCGGACCCCACAGGCGGCGCGATATACTACTTCAACCCGCAGACCGCCACAAGCGCGTGGATATGGTCCAGGCCGCATGTCCTGACGATAGGCAGCCACCGCTTCTGCGCCTGACTAGCTGAGGGGGAGAAGCCCGGAGGGCGTCAGCATCAGGGTGCGTTCCGCGACCTCGCCGATGAACTTGCGGTCGTGGGATACGGCTATAATTGCGCCGGGAAAGGCGGAGAGGGCCCGGCGTATGACCGGCCCGGAGAGAGGGGAGAGGTTGCGCGTGGGCTCGTCCAGAATCAGCACGTTCGCCCCCGAGAGGGCGAGCGAGGCCAGCAGCAGCTTGGCCCTCTGGCCGCCGGAGAGCTCCCCGGCGGGGCGGGCCATCTCGTCGCTGGGGTAGCGCAGGCTGCCCAGAAGCTCGCGCGCCCTGGTCTCGCCGGAGCGGGCGCCGGAGGGGTTCAGCAGCTCCACCGGGGTCATGGACAGGTCCACGGTGTCGGCGTAGTCCTGCGGCATATAGGCGGCGCGCAGGTCCCGCCGCTGCAGCAGCCCGGAGGCTATCAGCCGCAGCAGCGTGGTCTTGCCGCAGCCGTTGGGGCCCACTATGCAGAGCTTGTCGGGGCCGTACACGCCGAGGCGGATATCTCTGGCGAGTATCCGGCCCGGGACGGAGAGCTCGGGCAGCTCCAGCTCGAGCACCGCTTTGCCGCGGGGCACGGTGGCCCCGGCCGGGAAGGTCAGGAACACCGGCTCTTCAAATTCAGGCAGGGCGGTGAGCTTTTCGCGCTCGCGCTCAAAGCGGCGGCCCATCGACTGGACGGAGTGCATCTTTTTCTTGAGCAGGCGGCCGCTGTGCGGGTCCTGGCGGGACACGCTGGCCTGGGCGTGCTCCACCTTCTGGCGTATGCGCCGGTAACGCTCCAGCTGCCTGTCGAACTCCTCGCGCTCCTTCCGGGCGGCCCGCTCCTGGCGGGCTATCGAGCTGGAGCGCGCGGCTACATACTCGCCGTACGGCAGCCGCGCCACCGTGGCTCTCGGGGCGGTCTTGCGGCGGAGCAGCTCCAGGTGCAGCACCATGGTGGAGACGCGCTCGAGCAGGGTCTCGTCGTGAGACACAAAGAGCATGGGGAGGCCGCAGCCGGACATCCAGTCCTCCAGCCACTCCAGGGCTTCCAGGTCGAGATCATTTGAGGGCTCATCCAGCAGCAGGATGTCCGGATCGTCTGCCAGGACCCGGGCAAGGCGCAGCTTTACGCGCTCGCCGCCGGAGAAACCCGAGAGGGGACGCGGCGAAGAGAAGGCCGCGGTGTCGAGATCCAGATTGGCCGCCAGGGCCGCGCGCTCCTTGCCGGTGAGGGCGGAAAAGCGTTCCGAGGCGGCAAAATAGTCCGCCGCGCTGCCGCGCATTTCGGCCTCCGAGGCCTCCTGGGCCAGATAGCCCGGGCGGTCGCGGCCGAATGAAAAGCTGCCGCTCCAGTCGGCGTAGCCCTCCGCGAGTGAGCTGTCGTACAGCAGGCGCAGCAGGGTGGATTTGCCGTTGCCCTCCTCGCCTATGACGGCGCAGCGGTCGCCGGGGCCTAGGGTCAGATTCAGGTGTTCAACTATTGTGCGCAAATCGCGGCGGCAGGTGATGGTCAAATCATTTATCTGAAGCATGGCGTCAACTCCTTAAAAAAACGTCTGCCCCCGGACATGCCGGGGGCAGACGCGCAGAGAGACAGCGCACGCAGCTATAATAAGAGCGTGGCGGAATGCGGCGTCTGATTTCGGCATGCGGAAGCCGGCGCGCGTATGCACGCCTGTCTGTTATGCCCAAATCAGATTATTTCCGCATCTTCCCACCCTTTTCAAACTGGATTGAAAACATGATAGCACAGCTGGCGGCTCAAGTCAAGGCTGCCCGGAACCTATCAGCCAGTCCAGGATCTCGTCAATGTCGCCCGAGGGCAACTGGGACGGCTGTTCCGTGGGGGACTCTTCAGGTGGGAAGGGCTCCTCAACCGGGGGAGCCGTGAAGACGGGCGGCTCGGTCTCCTGCCCGTAGGACGGAACAGGGGGGAGCTCCTCTCTGAATGTGACATATATCGTGTGGTCGGAAGTGACGCCGGAAAAGGTGTAGGTCCCGCTCACCTCGACGCTCTCGCCGTCCACCAGCAGCTGGTCCGCGGCGTAGCCGCTCTCCGGCGTGATGGTGAAGGTGACGCTGCCGCCCTCCTCCACCTCTACCGCCCCGGCGGGGGATATGGAGCCGCCCCGACCGGCGATTGCGCTTATTACGTGGACGGCCGGGGTAGGAGTGGGGCTGGGGGTGGCGGTGGGTTCCGGCGTGTACGGCGCGGCGGTCTCCTGCGGCGGGGCCGTCTCCACGGGCGTTGAGACGGGCTCGCTGGCGGCCGGCGGCTCTTCGCCTCCGCCGCCCAGGGCCATTATGAGCACGAGCGCGGCGAGCAGCACGAGCAGAATGGCGGCGCCTATTGCGAAGCCGGCCGTGCGCGCCCTGTTGTTGCCATTGTTGTTGTCCATGCTGAACCTCCGTGCAGTTATCACTGAAGTGATGATACCACATCCGGGCGGCGCGGGCAAGCGCGGGGCTTTACAAATCGCCCTTATGTGGTAAACTTGTGCTCGGGTGATGATATTATATGCAGAGAAAGGCACTTGTCACGGGCTCCTCGCGCGGGATAGGCGCGGCAATAGCCCGCGCGCTGTCGCGGGACGGCTGGCGCGTGACGTTAAATTATCTGGAGAGCCGGGAAAAGGCCGAGGCCCTGGCGGCCGAGCTGGGCACGGAGGCCGTCAGGGCCGACGTGTCCGACAGCGCGCAGGTGCGCGCGCTCTTTGAGAGAGCGGGGCCGTTTGAATTGCTGGTGTGCAACGCCGGCATAGCCTGGTCCGGGCTGCTGACGGACATGACGGACGCCGAGTGGCGCAGAATAGTGGACGTGAACCTGGGCGGGGTTTTCAACTGCTGCCGGGAGGCGATACCGCACATGGTGCACAACAAAAGCGGCTGCATAATCTGCGTCTCGTCCATACTCGGAGTGCGCGGCGGCTCATGCGAGACGGCCTATTCGGCCACGAAGGGCGGGATAATCGCCTTCGTGAAGGGGCTCTCCAAGGAGCTGGGCCCCTCCGGAATACGGGTGAACGCCATAGCCCCGGGCTCGGTGGACACGGACATGCTGTCCTGCTTCAGCGAGGAGGACAAGCGTGCCATGGCGGACGCCAGCGCGCTCTGCCGCATAGGTTCGCCGGAGGACATCGCCGGGGCGGCCGCTTTCCTCGCCTCGGGGGCGGCCTCGTTCATAACGGGGCAGGTGCTCGGAGTGGACGGCGGGATGATAATCTGAGCTCAGCGCCCGGCCGGTCCGAGGACCGACCTGCCCAAAGAGGCGGCGCCGGCCGCGGGGATGCCGCTTTGGCAGACCGGAGATGGGCCACCGGGACCGCGCGGAGTAAAATGCCGGGGAGTTTGCTCCCCGGCATTTTTGCCTATTTACGTTCAGCGCCTTACATAGCAGAAGCTCCACTCGGTCCAGCCGGAGGGCGACCGGCCGCGGAGGATGTCCAGCTCGGCGCCAAGGTCCTGCCGGGGCTCCGCCTCATAGAGCCGCTCCAGCGCGGGTATCACATCGGGGGAGAGGGAGGAGAGGTAGTCCACATCCACCTCCTCGAGCGCGCCGCTGAGGTAGGAGTCCACGTTCCATTCGGCCACGCGCGCGTCCACGTTGGCAAAATTGAACGCCGCCCAGCCCAGGAGGCCTATGGCCGCGAACCAGGGCCAGAAGCGGAATCCGGGACGGAGGGCCTTTATGCAGGCTAGGACCAGGCAGCAGAGGATGAAGGCCATGGCCCAGAGCGTCATCGCGCGGCGGACGCTGAGGCCGTAGGCGAGCACGTAGAGGCGCATGCGCCAGAAGGCGGAGAACAGTATCACGGCCGTAAGCGCGGCGAGCAGCAGGCAGAGCGCGCGCACGGCGCGGGAGTGTCCGGCCATGGCGGAGCAGAAGAGCAGCGCGCAGAGGTTGACCGCCGTGACCAGCACGAGCTGGCTGAAGCCGCTGCGGGCATATTCCGCCCAGCCGCCCTCCATCGCCGCGGCCTCAGAACCGCCGAAGAGGTATTCAAACTGTATTCCGACGAACAGCGCATAGAGGGCGCAGAGTAGCACGAGGGCGGTGATATAGGGCACCGGGGAGGGGAGGACGGAGGCCTCCGCGTCACGGGGCGCAGCCTCGCGGGGGTCCGCGTGCAGGACAAAATATATGGCGGAGAAGAAGCAGAGCGTGAAAAACAGCGTGTCCAGGACGCGGAACGCTGTGTTCAGGGCGTCAAGCTCAAACAGCCAGTCGGCCAGAGCGCCGAAAAGGGAATTGAACACGGAGTCCGCCGAGGCGAGGAGCGCGCCGCACAGCAGCAGGACCGGCAGGGCGCAGACAAGGCCGACCAGAACCCCGCCCAGCTGCCCCTTGCCGCCGCGGCGCAGCGCGGCGAGGGCGCGGAAGGGCTTGCCCCAGCAGGAGAAGAGGGCGCGGAAGGAGAGGGAGACGGCCTCCGGCACCGACCGGGAGTCGGTGAGGGGGCGGGCGGAGACCCCGGCAAGGGAGAAGAAGGCGAGCGCGGACGCGCCGAGAATCAGCAGGCAGTTCACCGCGCGGACCTCGGCGTTGCCGTATATGCAGCAGGCGGCGGCGAGGGCACCCGTGCCGGCCGCGAGGCCGGCGTTGAAGGGATTCCAGTGCGCGCCCCTGCCCAGAAAGAGCAGCACGGCGGCCCAGATCGCGGCGGTGAAAACGCCTATGCCCAGGGCGGGGCCGCCCAGCCCGGCGGCCAGCTCCACGAGGCTGCCGAGAGAGAACACCTCCCGCCAGAGCAGCGCGAGCGCGAGGGCGGCGGGGACTATGAGCCAGTCCCTGGTTGAAAAACGGGTGGATTCAGGCATCTTCTCCCTCCTCGGTAAACTCCAGAATGTCCCCCGGCTGGCAGTACAGCGCCCGGCACAGCGCGTCCAGCGTGGAGAAGCGCACGGCCCGGGCCTTGCCGGTCTTGAGCACGGAGAGGTTGGCGATTGTGACGCCCACGCGCTCGCTGAGCTCGGTCAGGCTCATTTTACGCCGGGCCAGCATCACGTCGAGATTTACAGTGATCATGGCGGCACCTCAGATGGTCAGGTCGTTTTCCGACTGCATGTCCGCCGCCTTGCGCGTCAGGTGCGAGAGCGCGGCGCAGCAGACGCTGACCGCGGCGCCGAGGGCGCAGAGGACGACAAGGGCAGAAAATGTCATGCTGTTGAGAAAGTCAAAGCAGGCGAGGACGACACCTCCCGCCATGTACAGCACCGTGTCCAGCAGCGCGAGCAGGCTGCAAGTGCGCAGCCGCGCGGCATTTTTGGCGCAGAAGCTGTTGTCGCGCCCAATCTCGATGGCGATGCGCCATATCAGGACCAGAAAGGCGTATACGGGCACGGTCGTCGCCCAGAAAAATATCAGGCAGGGCAGGTACGCGCCCCGGAAGCGCGCGTCCGCGTCCGAGGCATCCATGAGGAACGTGGGCACAACTATCAGCGCGAAGAATACCACACAGAGAGCGACCACGGACAGGATCACCCTCAGCCAGATTGAGAGCTCTTTCTGTTTCAAGAAAACTCCCCCTTTCATGGGAGAGCATAACATGTGCATTACTGAAAGTCAAGAAATTTTTATTGATAAACGATAAATACATAGGCTGAACATAGCGCGCGGGGATTTACCCCGCGCGCTATGTCGAGAAGGATACGGCATCGTGCCGCTCCCTGTAAGCGTGTGCAGAATTGATTACCCGCCGCCGCGGGCGGGAGGTTTTGCCTCCCGCGCACTCCCGTGCGCGAATTGCATCCAAACGCAGTTTGGGCGCCGTGCGGGACGGCGAATTGCCACTTACCGCCGCGGGCGGGAGGTTTTGTCTCCCGCGCGCTGCCGTGCGCGCTCTGCCTCCGGGCGCAGCCCGGTCAGTCGATGTCCTCTATGACGCGCTCGGGCGGGCGCTCGAGCTCCCCGGGATTCTTGAGGTAATAGCGCAGGTACTTAAAGGCGCTGGCGTAATAGTTGCCGTCGCATATCCGTTCGTCGCAGACTACCTTGTAGTCGACATACTTGTGCTCGACCGGCTGCCCGTGGCGGTCGAGCTCGACGGCGCGCCGCTTTGCGCCGAAGGCCAAAAATACGGGCAGGTTGCCGAAATTGTAGATATGGTGGTAGATGGGCCCGATGCCCAGCGAGCCGAGATCGGTGATTATCATCGAACCGTGGAAGGGGCTGACGCCGAGCAGGGAGGAGGGCAGCCAGTCGAAATAGTCGAAGAGCTTTATCACTTTCACCGCCAGCTTGAGTATGAGGCGGGGCATGTTCATGAGCATACGAGCCGTGCTCTCGGTGCCGCTGTCGTCGGACGAGCGTATCTCCTCCACTGCCGCGTTCATCTTGCGGTAGACATCGTATATGGTGTCGGTGGGCTCGAACTCCACCTTGGCGCAGGTCTCCTCCGCGTCGACGGTGATGCCGCGTTTGACCATCATGTTTATTATTATGTTGTTGCGGGCATAGATTCGCTGGCCGGAGACAAAGCGGTTGAGGCCGGGGAGCTGGCAGAGGACGCGTATGTACGCCGCTATGAACAGGTGCAGCATGCCCAGGCCCTTATAGCCCTCCTGGCGCTTGGCGCGGAGCCAGCGGTCGGTCTCGGTTATCTCCACGGCGCCGGAGAAATAGTTGCAGGAGTCGCTGCGCTCAATCATTATGTAGGGTTCAAACTGATTGAGGGCGGGGAGGGTGCGCAGGCGGCGGCCCTCTTTGCGGTCGCCAAAGCGGCGCCGGCGGTTATCCACGCTCATCTTAACGTTCCTCCTTTGGGGATTGTACGGTGACAAACAAACGGTGACAAATCATTATAATACCAGTTCTCCCAAAAGGCAAGAGCCTGATTGGGCAGGCGTGGGTAAAAATGGAGTTTCGTTAAGATTGACAAAAAAGTGACGGTGACTTCGACGCTTTAATTGTCGCAATTTTGTCATTTGCCATGATAAAATTGCTTGATATGGAGGAACTTTTTTGTTATTATGTTATAGGTAAAGCTATGGTGGCGGAGTATTTTTAGATAATCCGTCTTTTTTGGTGGGAGGTGTATCAATGTCTTTGGAAGCTATAGCAACCATCAGCGAGGCTGAGGAGAACGCGAAGCGCATGAGAGCCGAGGCGGCGGCCGCCGCCAGGGCGGCCGAGGCCGCTGCGCGCTCAGAGGGCCAGGCGGCAATGGACGCGGCCGTGAAAAAGGCGGCCGGGGAACTGGCTGAGCTGCGTGCCAAATCGGATGAGAAAGCGCGCGAGGATGCCCGGCAGCTAGCTTCGGACACGGAGAACAGGAAGGCGGCGATGAGGGCCAGGGCCGATGCCAGAATGGGCAAGGCCGCGGCGCTTATCGTGGAAAGGGTAGTGAACGGCTAGATGATCGTAAAGATGAAAAAGCTCACTCTGCTGGCCGTGGCCTCAGAGCGCAGGGCGCTGCTGAAGGACCTGATGCTGCTCGGCTGCGTTGAGCTCAGCGAACAGGGGGACCCGCAGGAGGTGTTCCCGGCGCTGAGGGCCATGGATCAGACCGGCCTGGAGGCTGAAAAGGCCAGACACGCCGCCCTGACAAACGCCCTTAAGCTGCTGGACAAGTACGCCCCGGCGAAAAAGAGCTTCCTGGCGCCGCTGCCTGACGCCGAGCTGGGCACTCTGCTTGACGAGAGCACCCTGGAGAGAGATGTGGAGCTCTCTGAGCACCTGGCGGAGCTGGAGGAACGCATCCGCCGCGCCGCGGCGGAGGAGGCCAGGGAAAAGGCCGCGATCGAAACCCTGACACCATGGATGGAGCTCGATATGCCTCTGGGGTTCCACGGCACGGAGCGCGCGGCGGTGAGCCTGTGTTCTTTCCCGGCGGCGCTGGATATGGCGGAAGCGGACCTCGCGCTGGGCGCGGCCGCACCGGAGGCCCAGCTGCTGCGCGTGTCGGACGACAAGTCGCTGCACTACGCCGTGCTGGTGTGCCTGCGTGAGGCGCAGGAG
>CALWYN010000116.1 GCA_944385755.1 uncultured Oscillospiraceae bacterium | reverse complement strand
CTTGACCTTCACCTTCTCGGTGCGGTCGGGCAGCAGCCTCTCGCAGACGGCCCAGCCGTCCTCTATCTCCACCTTGCCGCAGAGCGTGACCTGCGGGATGCCGAGGAAAGCGGCGATGATAGGGCCGGTCTGGGCGGTCTCGGCGTCGGTGGCGTGGCGGCCGCAGATAAGCAGGTCGTAGCCGCCTATCTTCTCCGCCGCCTTGGCGAGCGGATAGCCGGTGGCCAGCGTGTCGGCGCCGCCGAGCGCGCGGTCGGAGAGCAATACGCTCTCGTCGCAGCCCATGCCGAGGGCCTTCTTCAAAACCTCGTCGGCCTGCGGGGGGCCCATGCTTATGGCCACTACCGTGCCGCCGTGCTTCTCCTTGAGCTGGAGGGCCGTCTCTATCGCATTGGCGTCGAGCGGGTTCATGATGCTCTGCACGCCCTCGCGCATCAGGTTGCCGGTCTTGGGGTCGAGCTTGACGTCGTCCGTGTCCGGCACCTGCTTTACAAAAACCAGAATCTTCATACTGCTCTTATCTCTCTCCAAAAGGTCTTGTCGTAATTACTTCTGAGCCAGTATTGTGCCGCCTATCAGCATGCGGAGGATCTCGTTGGTGCCCTCGCCTATCTCAAGCAGCTTGGCGTCGCGCACAAAACGCTCCACGTGGTACTCTTTGCTGTAGCCGTTGCCGCCGAGTACCTGCTGGCACTCCAGGCAGATCTGCGTGCAGCGGGTGCCGGAGAAGAGTTTGGTCTGCGCGGCCTCGAGAGTGTGGCGCTTGCCCTCGGCCTTCATGCGGGCGGTGTCGTAGGTCATCAGCTCCATGGCGCGGATCTCGGCGCTCATGTCGGCGAACTTGAACTGGATGCCCTGGTGCTTCGCTATGGGCTTGCCGAAGGTCATGCGCTCGTTGGCGTAGTTCTTGGCAATGGTCATGGCGTGCTCGCTGAGGCCGGCGGCAATGGCGCCGATACTGATGCGGGCGCCGTCGAGGGCCTGCATGGCCATCTTGAAGCCCATGCCCAGGCTGCCAAGCAGGGCGTCGGCGGGCAGGTGGATGTTGTCGAAGCTCAGCTCGCAGGTGGCGCTGCCGCGCATGCCCATCTTGTCCTCAAACTTGCCGATGGTCAGCCCCTCGGCGTCCTTGGGGACGATGAAGGCGCTGATGCCCTTGTTGCCGGCCTCGGGATCGGTCTTGGCGAGGATTATGTAGTAGTCGGCCACGCCGGAGTTGGTTATCCAGGCCTTGCCGCCGTTGAGAATCCAGCCGCCGTCGTCCGCGGGGACAACCGTGCTCTTGATGCCGGCGGCGTCGCTGCCGGCGCTGCTCTCGGTCAGGCCGAAAGCAAAGATCTTGCCCTGGGCGGCCTGGGTGAGGTACTTGTCCTTCTGGGCCTCGGTGCCATGGTAGAGGATGAGGTCTGCCGCCAGCCAGTTGGCGTCCAGGAAGAGCGCGACGGAGGCGCTGCCCTTGGCCAGCTCGTGGATAACTATTATGCTGGTGACCGCGTCTCCGCCGCCGCCGCCGTACTTCTCGTCGAGGTGTATGCCCATGAGGCCGGCCTGGGTGAGCTTCTTGTGCAGCTCGTAGTCAAAGCCGTTTTCGTCCATCCACTTGTCGCGCGGTTCAACTTCCTTCCTGGTGAACTCGCGCACCATGTCGCGTATCATGACCTGCTCTTCGGTGAAATTGAACGTCATTTTCTCTTGCCTCCTAAATTCATTTCTCGGCCGCGGGAGCGCAGCCTCCTGTACCTTGATTATCTTACCTCAGGCGTCAAAACTCAACGCAGAAAAGTGCTGCTTATCCTCTATATATTGCTCTGTTAAATACTTGACCATTTGAATGCAGCAAGATATGCGGATTGTCGGCAATATAACAATGTTCAGACTTTTTGGTCATAATTTATTCATTTTTACCTTGTTGACTGTTTTTATTGTGAGTTTTATAATAAGCTTACAGGGTTTTACCCCGCTTTTACGCACGTTCTGGCAGGGTCGCTTCCAGATTTACAGTTTTTTCTCTGTATGTCCCTCCTTTTCGTGCTTTTCAAAACCCGACATTTTCTTTATATTTTGCTCGATTTGGGGGGGTGGACGTCTTCATAGACAGGAGTTATGCGCCGGACATCGCGGCGCAGGAGGACGAATTCCTCGCAGAGTTCATAGAGCGGGCCGGCGCGGCCGGCTCTCCCGGCGAGGGAGTGTCCGCCGAGGAGGAGTACCTCGCTCTGTTCATGGCCCACTCGCTGGAGGAGCCCCAGGGGCGCAGCGAGCTCGTCACCGACACCTACCTGCACCAGGGGCTGGAGATAAAATACTCCAAGTTCGTCTCGAATTATTCCAGGCTGGACCCCAGTTCCGGCATTGGGCTGATACGCCTCTCCTCGGCCTCTGTGACACAGGAGGGCTTCAGCGTGTTCTCCGCCGACGCCACGCTCATGTGCTATTCCCTGCTCGGGGAGGGCGAGGTGGTCGTGGGCGGGAGGGGGATAAAGCTCAGGAAATACGACTTTGTGTGGCTGGACTGCTCTCAGAGGCCCCACTTCCGGGCTGTGCCGGGCAGGAGCTGGGACTGCGCGTTCGTGCGCGTGCACGGCACGGCCGACTCCCCGCTCTTTGCGGACGCCTGCCGGGCCCTGCGCGAGGACGGGCTGATTCAGCTCACCTTCGGCGCCGGCACCCGTTTCCGCTCGCTGATATGGCAGCTGCTGAGCGCGCGCACGGAGTCAGGCCCCAACCCGGAGACGGTGTACTCACATCTGCTGCTGAGCCTGTTCGTGGAGGTGGACCTGGCGATAGTCAGTGCCTCGGTCCGGCAGGTCATAGTCCCGGACATTATCACCGCCATACAGAGCTACCTGGACCGCAACTACAGCCGGAGCATCTCGCTCGACAGCCTGTCCCACACCTTCAGCATCAGCAAGTACCACATGTCCCGCGAATTCAAACGGTATGTGGGCAAAAGTCCCAATGACTACCTGATAGACATACGCCTCGACCGTGCCAAGGAGCTGCTCGTGGACTCCAAGCGCACGATAGCGGAGATAGGGCAGCTCGTCGGCATACCCAACACGAACCATTTCCTCTATCTGTTCAAAAACCGCGAGGGGCTCACGCCCTCCGCGTTCAGGAAACAGCGCATTTGAGGTCGCCGGCGGCGCGCCGCTCACGGCGGGACAGGGTATACGCAAGAGCCCCCGGAAAAATCCGGGGGCTCTTGCGCTTTATCTTATTCTTCTGCACTCGAGATAGTATCTCTTGTCCCTGGCCTCCCCGATGGAGAAGCTCTTTTTTGGGTACGGCCCGAACCTTGCCACCGAGGGAAACAGCTCTTCCTTGTCCAGGCGCGGCAGCAGTATCACGGCGGCGCCGCGGCTCTCCGCCAGGTCGCGCGCCTCCCGTTCGCCGTGGATGTAATCCGGCTCCCCCCCGAACGCCGCCTTGTAGTCGGCCATCAGGCAGTCGGCCACCCCCACCAGCTCACCCAGTGTGAGCGGGACCTTCAGCGTCAGCTCCTCTCCGCCTGCCAGCACCGTCACCGGCTTGCATGGCTCCCCCTCCTCCGCCTCCGGGAAGGCGGCCCGGGCGGCCTCCAGAAAATCCGTCGCCGCCGTACCCAGCAGCGCCCGGTGTATGGGTTCAAATGTCACTGCGCTGTCATGGATGTTCACAAGCTCCACCAGGGCATAGCGCGCCGGGTGTTCCTCGCGCCTGTCCTCCGGCACGGAGGGCCTTATCTCCTCCCAGCACCGCTTCGCGGCGGCGAGGCTGTGGTTCCCGTCGCCCATGGCGTAGGCGAAGTCTCCCCCGAGGGCGTCCAGGCGCGAGAGCACCCTCTCCGCCTCTTTTCCGCACACACGGCTGCCCCTTATATGGCCGCCGCCCAGCATGAGCTCAAAATCGTAGAGCTCCCCGCCCCCGGCGGCCGAGGGGATTATCTCCCCGCCCGGGTCGTCTATGAACACCATGATGTGCGGCATCTCCAGCGGCGCGGAGCGCCGGACATTCACGCGAGCCGGCAGGCGGCTCTCTATTGTCCCCTCCGTGGCGCGCACCGCCGAGCGGGAACCGGGCGACCAGTCGTAGCACTCCAGGTCCAGTTTGCCGACCAGGCCGCGTCTCACGGCCCCGGAGGGCAATGTGCGCTCGACGTATACCAGGCTGTCCTCCACCGTGCGGAAAACGCCCCCGCTCAGATATTCTTCCATCGCGGCGTATATCCTGCCGCGCGAGGCGGCCTCGTCCCGCACGCCTATATACGCCTCGGGGAAAATCAGGTTGAGCGCGCTGGGCGCGCCGCCGGCCGCGCGCTCCGCCTCCGCCCAGTACTCCGGCTCGGAGGTAAACTGGTCGCAGGCTATACAGGCCCACTTCCGCAGGTCGGCCTCGGCTGGTATCAGGATATCGGCCGTTGAAAACACTCTCATTTTATGGCCTCCAGAGCAATCTGTGACCAGCCCTCAAGCCGGTCATATAGTTTCTCCAGCTCCTCCACCGTGGTAAAGGAGCCCTCCAGCTTCTCCGTCTCGCGGACCGCCACCCCGCCCTCGACCTCCATGCGGAAGAGGAAGCCCAGATGTACCCTGCCCACGTCGTCCAGATCGTTGTTTATAACCCCGAGCGGGGTCAGCGAGAGCTCCCGCTCGACTCCGACCTCCTCGTCCACCTCGCGTCGGAGGCCGGCCATCAGCGCCCCGCCCCCGGCGTCGTCCACGGGGTTTATGTGCCCGCCCACGCCGATGGACAGCTGCCCGTGCAGGCGCTTTTCCCCGCCCTTTTTCAGGCGGCGCAGCACGAATATCTCCCCGCCGCGCGAGAGCACGACATAGGGGATTATCTGCTTGAACGACGGGTCCTCCTCCATCTCCGACCGGGAGTGAAACTCGTGGTGTTCATTGACCACTCGGAGTATGTCCTCCGCCCCCCGGGTGATAAGCCCAAAATCCTCTGTCAGATACGGCGCAAGGAACTCCCTGCGCACAACCAGAATGCTCTCGCTCATCAGCCGCGCTCCCATCTCAGGGCGCGCTCGAGCGCGCGCTGCCACTGCCTGTAGTTCTCCTCCGAGAGCCCGGCGTCCATTTCCGGCTCAAAAATGCGCTCGGACCGCCTCAGGTCCGCGATCTCATCCAGGCTGCTCCACATGCCGGCCGCCAGCCCAGCCAGGAAAGCGGCGCCGAAGGCCGTGGTCTCCACCATTGCCGGCCTGTCTATGGGGCGGCGGAGTATGTCGGCCTGGAACTGCATCAGGAAGTCGCTCACCGAGGCCCCGCCGTCCACGCGCAGCGAGGGCAGGCGGACCCCCGAGTCCTTCTCCATCGCGTCCAGCAGGTCCCTCACCTCATAGGCTATGCCCTCCATGGCCGCGCGCACTATGTGCGCCCTGGTGGTACCTCTGGTTATGCCCACTATTGTGCCCCTGGCGTACATGTCCCAGTGCGGCGCGCCCAGGCCCGTGAATGCCGGGACCATATAGACCCCTCCGTTGTCCGGCACACTCGCGGCCAGGGGGCCGCTCTCGGCCGCGGAGGAGATGAGCCCCATCTCATCGCGCAGCCACTGTATGGCGCTCCCCGCGTTGAATACGCTGCCCTCCAGGGCATAGGTCGTGGCCCCGTCCAGGCTCCAGGCCACGCTTGTCAGCATTCCGGAGAGGCTCCTCACGCTCCTGCGCCCCGTATTCATCAGTGTGAAGCAGCCGGTGCCGTAGGTGTTTTTCCCCTCTCCGGACCTGATGCAGCCCTGCCCCAGGAGCGCCGCCGCCTGGTCTCCCGCGCTGCCGCAGATGGGCACACCGGCCAGGGCCTCTATCCCCTTTATGCCCGGTGCGACGCGCCCGTACTCCGCGGAGTTGGGCACGGGGGCCGGCAGCATGAGCATGGGCACGCCCATGGCCCGGCAGAGCTCCTCGTCCCAGCGCAGGCGGTCTATGTCGAAGAGCATGGTCCTCGAGCAGTTTGAGTAGTCCGAGATGTGCTCGCGGCCGCCCGTGAGGTTCCATATCAGCCAGGAGTCCACGTTGCCGAAGAGCAGCTCACCGCGCTCCGCTCTGGAGCGCACGCCCGGCACGTTCTCAAGTATCCAGTTTATCTTGGTGCCCGAAAAATACGCGTCTATGAGCAGTCCGGTTTTGTCGCGTACATATGCCCCCATGCCCTCTGCGGACAGGTGATCGCACATCGCCGCCGTGCGCCGGCACTGCCATACTATGGCGTTGTACACCGGCCTGCCGGTCTGCCTGTCCCAGACAATCGTCGTCTCGCGCTGGTTGGTCACGCCAATCGCGGCTATGTCCCCGGCCTCGAGCCCGCTCTTTTCGAAGGCCTCGGAGAGGGCCTCCAGCTGGGAGGAGAGTATGTCAAACGGGTCGTGTTCCACCCAGCCGGGATGCGGATATATCTGCGGGAAGGGCCGCTGCGCCAGCGCGACGATCTCCCCGCGGACGTCGAACACGATGGCTCGGGAGCTGGTGGTGCCCTGGTCGAGGGCTATTACGTATCCTTTCATTCCTGTATCCTCCAAAACGTTGACTTGGGCGTTTTTTTCGACTAAAATGTTGTTTACAGTATAATAACACACAATGCTGACGGGAGGCAAACACAAATGCCAATAATCACTGAAAACGATTATACCTTCATGTCATCCAACGGGCAAACCCCCGTCCATGTCCGGGAGTGGATACCCGACTGCGACATAAACGGAGTGGTACATATCGCCCACGGCATCTGTGAGTACGCCGGCCGGTACACCGGATTTGCAAGGTATCTGGCCTCCAAGGGCTTTGTGGTCGTGGCAAACGACCATCTGGGCCACGGGCAGAGCGTCCTCAGCGAGGACGACCTGGGCTATTTCGGGCCGCTGGGGAGCTGGGAGCTTGTAGTCGGCGACATGGAGCAGCTCAGGGCCCTCTCCGCGCAGAAGTGGCCCGAGGTCCCCTACTTTCTGCTGGGCCACTCCATGGGCAGCTTTCTCACCCGCACCTATCTGATACGGTATCCGGAATCGCCGCTCACCGGCGTAATACTCTCCGGCACCGGCCAGCCTCCGGCCCCGGTCCTGGCCGCGGGCAGAATGCTCTGCGACGCCGACGTGCTCAAAAACGGCCCGCGCCACCGCAGCCTGAATATCTACGGCATGGCCTTCGGCGACTATAACAGGGGCATCGAGCAGCGCCGCACGCCCTATGACTGGATCAGCCGCGACGAGGCCGTCGTGGACGCCTACGCCGCCGACCCGCTCTGCACATTTATCCCCACGAGCAGCCTCTTCAGGGAGATGCTGTCCGGTCTGGCCACCGTGGGCAGCCTGCGGGAGCTCGGACCGATGCGCAAAGATCTCCCCATCATCCTCATGAGCGGCGACGCCGATCCCGTGGGCGGGCGCGGCGTACAGGTCGCCAGGGTATACAGCCTCCTGGTGCGCGCCGGCTGCACGGACGTGGCCTATAAGTTCTACCCCGGCGCCAGGCACGAGATTCTCAACGAGACCAACAGGGACGAGGTATACAAGGACATTCTCGACTGGCGCTTCGCCAAGATGGGCTGAGGCATTTTCCGCCCCCGGACTGAATAAGCTCCCAGTATGGGACAGCTTTTATTTCAGGCCGGGGGCTTTTTTGAGTCCCTGGGGCAGATCATATGGGGCGCGCCGATGGCCCTGTTGCTGGTGGGCACGGGGTTCTATCTCTCCTGCCGCCTGGGCTGGGTGCAGCTGAGGCATTTTGGGGCCGCCATGCGCGGCACGATAGGCCGCGTATTCTCCCCGGCGGAGCGCGCGCCCGGCGCGGTCACGCCGTTTCAGGCCATGTCCACCGCCCTGGCCGGGACCATGGGCACCGGCAATATCGCCGGCGTGGCGCTGGCGGTCAGCCTGGGAGGACCCGGCGCGCTCTTCTGGCTCTGGGCCACGGCCCTGCTGGGCATGGGCACAAAATTCGCGGAGGTCCTGCTCGCCGTGCGCTACCGCGAGCGGAATTCGCGCGGGGAGTGGGCCGGCGGCCCAATGTACTATATAAAAAACGGCCTCGGCCGGCGCGCCATGCCCCTCGCGCGCATTTTCGCCCTTGCCGGCGCTCTGGCGGCGCTCGGCATGGGCAACGCCGTCCAGGTGGGCGAGATGTCCGCCGCCGTGCGGACGGCGCTGGAGCTTCTGGCGCCGGACTCCGGCGTCACCGGCGGCCAGGCCTCCGCCGCGGTGGGGCTCTTTGCCGCCGGCTGCGCCGCGCTGGTGCTGCTCGGGGGCATAAAGCGCCTCGGCTCGGTCACGGAGCTGCTGGTCCCCGCCATGAGCCTGGTCTATATTCTGGCCTGTCTGGCGGTCATAGGGGCAAACCTCGAAAAGCTCCCCTCGGTGCTGGGACTCATAATGCGCGGGGCCTTTGAGCCGCGCTCCATAGCTTCCGGGCTGAGCCTGCGGCTGTGCATGGGCTGGGGACTCAGACGGGGCGTGTTCTCCAACGAGGCCGGCCTGGGCTCCGCGCCCATCGCCCACGCCTCCACCAGCGAGACCGAGCCCGTGCGCCAGGGCTTCTACGGCATCTTCGAGGTCTTTGCCGACACGATCGTGGTCTGCACCCTGACCGGCGTCACCCTGCTCATCTCGGGTGTGGGCATCGACTACGGCCACGCGGCCTCCACCTCCCTGTGCGCGGAGGCCCTGGGCACGGTCCTGGGTCCCGCCGGCGGCGCCCTGGTGATAGCCGTGGGCATGTGCCTCTTCGCGCTCTCCACCCTGCTCAGCTGGGGGCTGTACGGTGCGCGCTGCTGCGAATTTCTGTTCGGTGGCCGGTCCGTCAGGCCGTACCTCGCGCTCTTCTCCGCCGTGGCATTCCTGGGGGCCGTGATGGACCTCTCCCTCGCCTGGTCCCTGGCCGACGCCTTCAACGGCCTCATGGCCCTGCCCAATCTCTTCGCCCTGCTCGCCCTGGCCCCGGCCGCGGCGCGGGAGACCAGGGCCTTCTTCCGCCGCGAAAAAAACTGTTGACAATTGCCGTACCATGAGTTAAAATAACACTCGCCCTGAAAAAAGGACGATTAGCTCAGCTGGTATGAGCATCCGCTTGACGTGCGGAGGGTCACAGGTTCGAGTCCTGTATCGTCCACCATCCGAAGAGCCCTGAAGCAGCTTGTTTCAGGGCTCTTTTGTTTGCTATTTTGCGCTTTTGGCCTCATTTTCGACCCCTATCTGGTTTAAAAACCGGCCCTCTCCGGCGCCGTCCGGCGCCGCGATCCCGGCATCCGGTCCGGCGCGGGCTTTTCCGGGCGGCCATATGCGCCCAAAGGCCACAAAGCCGTTGAAAATCTGCCCGGCCGATGGTACAATTGAGCATATCCTGTCCCAGAGGTGAATGTGATGCCCGTGCTGTCCGTCGTGGTACCCTGTTATAATGAGGAGGAGGTCCTCCCCAAGCTCTACTCGGAGCTCTGCCGCGTGGCGGAGTCGCTCACCGAACTGCGGTTCGAGTTCGACTTCGTGGACGACGGCTCCTCCGACGGCACGCTCGACATCCTCCGCCGCCTCTCGCGCGACGACGGCCGCGTGCGCTTCACCTCCTTCTCCCGGAACTTCGGGAAGGAGTCAGCCATGCTCGCCGGGCTGCGCATGGCCACGGGCGAATACACGGCCATCATGGACGCCGACCTGCAGCATCCCCCCGAGCTGCTCAGGGAGATGTACGAGGCGGTGAAGGACGGGGAATACGACGTCTGCGCGGCCCGCCGCGTCGCCCGCGAGGGCGAGCCCAAATTCCGCGGCTTTGGCTCGCGGCTCTTCTTCCGGCTGATGAACGCCATGTCCGACACCGAATTCGTGGACGGCGCCACGGATTTCCGGCTGATGCGCCGCGGGGTGGTGGAGGCCGTGCTCTCCCTGCCCGAGTACAACCGCTTCACCAAGGGCATCTTCTCCTGGGTGGGCTTCAAGACCAAGTGGCTGCCCTTTGTCAGCGCCGAGCGCGCGGCCGGTGAGACGAAGTGGTCCCTGTCCGGGCTGATACGCTACTCGGTGGACGGGATGCTGGCCTTCTCGACGCGCCCGCTGGCCATATCCTCAATTCTCGGCGCCATTTCCTGCGCCGTGGCGCTGATAGTGATGATAGTCACCGTCATAAAGACACTGGTATTCGGCAACCCCGTGGCCGGCTATCCCACGATAGTATGCCTGATCCTGCTCATCGGCGGCCTGCTCATGTTCTTCATAGGCGTCCTGGGCCAGTACATGTCCAAGACCTATATGGAGGCCAAGGCGCGGCCCGCCTACGTGGTCCGCGAGACGGAGAAGGGCCTGAAATGAGCCGGCGCGACAGATATGTTCTGGCGGCCGGGCTGATAGTGGCCGCCGCGCTGTTCTACTATCTGAATCTCCTGACCCCGCTCTACGCCGACGACTACTCCTACTCCTACACCTTCGCCGCCGGCGCCGAAAAATACCGGATAACGAACCTGCGCGAGCTCTATCTCTCCCAGCTCAACCACTACCAGGTGATAAACGGCCGGGCGGTGGTACACACGCTCGTGCAGCTCCTGCTCATCTGGGACCGGGACGTGTTCAACGTGGTGAACACCCTGGCCTTTCTCGCGCTGGGCTTCGCCGTGTACTTCGCCGCCTACGGCAGCTTCCGGCGGCTCTCCCCTGCCCCGCTGTTCGCCGTCTACGTCCTGCTCTGGCTCTCCATGCCCGCCTTCGGGCAGAGCTGCCTGTGGCTCACCGGCTCGGTGAACTACATGTTCACCGCCCTCGGAGTGCTCCTCTTTTTAATGCCCTACCGCTCCGACGCCCCCGAGGGTTCCCGCCCCGCACTCAAGGCCGCGCTCATGCTCCCTGCCGGGCTGCTCGCCGGCTGGTCCAGCGAGGCCGTCTGCCTTGCCGCCCTGGCCTCGGCGGTGCTGCTGGGCGCCCGCAGGCTGCTGCTCGGCGGAAAACTCAGGGTATGGATGTTCACCGGGTTCGCCGGCCT
>CALWYN010000115.1 GCA_944385755.1 uncultured Oscillospiraceae bacterium | reverse complement strand
CGCCAGATGCGCGTGGTGGTGCTGCACCCTCAGCAGCGCAAGCCCCTCCGAGGCCGCGCGCCGCTCCGCGTAGGCGGTGGAGAGGTAGTCCGGATGGAGGTCGCAGGCCAACGCCTCCGGCTGCACGCCGAACAGCCGCTCGAAGTGCGCTATCTGCCCCTCGTAGGCCGCGAGGGTCTCGGCGTTCTTCAAATCGCCTATGTGCTGGCTGGGGAAGGCGTATCCCGGTTTTGAGAGGCAGAAGCTGGCCTTCTGCTCCGCCCCGCAGGCAAGCAGTCCGCCCGGGAGCCCGGGTACCGTCACCGGATATGGCACATAGCCGCGGGAGCGCCTCAGGGGATATTCCCTCCCGGCGTATATCCTGAAGAGCGAGTCGTCGCAGCGCGTGACTATCTCCCTGTCGTGCAGCAGAAACAGGTCCGCTATGCCGCGCAGCCGCTCAATGGCCTCGCTGTTTTTGTATATTATCGGCGTGTCCGACAGGTTTGCGCTGGTCATGACCAGGCAGTCGATATCGTCCCCCATCAGCAGCACGTGCAGCGGGGTATACGGCAGCATGACCCCCAGCGAGCCGTTCTCGCTCAGGTGCCCCAGTCCTCCGCGCACGCGCTTCTCCAGCAGGACTATCGGCCTGCGCGGCGAGGCGAGCAGCCTCTCCTCCTCCGGGGACACCCGGCAGAGCTTCCCGGCGCAGCCGATGTCCCTGCACATGACGGCGAGCGGGCGCTCGTCCCTCTGCTTGCGCCTCCTGAGCTCGGCGCAGGCGGCCTCATTCTCCGCCAGGCAGGCCAGGTGCATGCCGCCCAGCCCCTTTACGCAGACTATCCGCCCCGCCAGCAGCGCCCTTCTGGCGCCCTCTATCGCGTCCCCGGGGAGCTCGTCCCCGTCCCCGGAGAGCAGGGACACATGCGGCCCGCACACCGCGCAGCAGTCGGGCTGGGCGTGATACCGCCTGTCCGAGATATCCTCAAACTCCCTCGCGCAGTCCGGGCACATCTCAAAAGCGGCCATCGACGTCGCCGCCCTGTCATAGGGCACGGACTTTATGATGGTGAATCTCGGCCCGCAGTTCGTGCAGTTTATGAAGGGGTAGCGGTATCTCCGGTCGCCCCTGTCGAGCAGCTCCCGCAGGCAGTCCGGGCAGATGCCCATGTCCGGGGACACCAGGGTCCGCATGGCGGCGCCCTTTTCGCTCCCGATTATCCGGAAATCCGAATACCCGGCCTCGTCCGGCAGGAACTCCGCCTCCACGCTCTCTATCATGGCCAGCGGCGGGGCCTCTGCGCTTATCGCGGCCACGAAGCTCTCTATCTCCCCGCGCCCGCCCTCGACCTCCATTTCGGCGCCGTCGGAGGTGTTGCGCACCCAGCCCAGAAGTGAACGGCGGCCGACAAGGCGGTGAATGAACGGCCGAAAGCCCACCCCCTGAACTATGCCCCTGACCTTGACCGAGGCCCTCGTCTCCAACACCTCCGAACGTAGGACAAATGGTATTAGCCCATGTTACACGTGGCTATAATACATCACTTATCCGGCGATGTCAAGAAATTAACATTTTTATATTCTTGTATGTTTTTTGCATATGTGTTAGAATTATAATGGTATTATTTCTGCTGTTTTGGGAGGTTTATCGCTGTGACCGTATCAAAAGTTTGGTTCACCGACATGCGCACAAAATCTGAGAGTCTGCTGTCAAAGCTCAGGCGCCTTATGAAGGCCGCGGGCTTTGAGAATATAGATTTCGACAGCAAATTTGTCGCCGTAAAAATTCACTTCGGCGAGCCCGGGAACCTGGCCTATCTCCGGCCCAACTGGGCGGCCGCCGTTTGCGACTATATAAAGGAACTCGGCGGGCGGCCCTTCCTCACCGACTGCAACACACTCTACATAGGCGGAAGGAAACATGGCCTGGAGCATCTGGACAGCGCGTACAGAAACGGCTTCAACCCCTTCCAGACCGGCGTGCACTGCATAATAGCCGACGGCATACGCGGCACGGACGAGGCCCTCATCCCGGTCGAGGGCGGCGAGTATGTAAAAGAGGCGAAGATAGGGCGCGCTCTGGCCGACGCGGACATAATCATATCCCTGAACCATTTCAAGGGCCATGAAAAGACCGGGTTCGGCGGGGCCCTCAAGAATCTCGGCATGGGCGGCGGCTCCCGCGCCGGCAAGATGGAGATGCACTCCGCGGGCAAGCCCTTTGTCAGGGAGGAGAAGTGCATAGGCTGTGGGGCCTGCACCCGCATCTGCGCGCACGGGGCGCCCATACTCGAGGGCGGCAAGTGCCATATAGACCAGGACCGCTGTGTCGGCTGCGGCCGCTGCATCGGGGTGTGTCCCAAATACGCCATAGCCGACGCGCACGACGAGGCCAACGACATACTCAACTGTAAGATAGCCGAATACGCCAAGGCCGTGGTCTCCGGCAAACCCAATTTCCACATCTCCCTCGCCATTGACATCTCGCCCGACTGCGACTGCCACGGGGAGAACGACATGCCCATCGTGCCCAACATCGGCATGTTCGCCTCCTTTGACCCCGTGGCCATAGACGTGGCCTGCGCGGACGCGGTAAACGCCCAGAAGCCCCTGGAAAACAGCGTCCTGGGCGAGTCCGGGTGCTGCCGCCACGACCACTTTACCGATGTGGCCCCGGCCACCAACTGGCGCTCCGGGACGGGCCACGCCGAGGAGATCGGACTGGGCAGCCAGGAGTACGAGCTCATCGTCGTGAAATAAAAACAAGAAAAGCAGAAAAAACTGTTGACATTCCGGCCGCCATCTTGTATAATTCACTTTGCCTTTTGGCGGCGTAGCTCAGTTGGCCAGAGCATTCGGTTCATACCCGAAGTGTCACCGGTTCGAATCCAGTCGCCGCTACCACCGGGGCGCCACACGGCGCCCCGGAACCGTAACGGCCCGTTGGTCAAGTGGTTAAGACACCGCCCTTTCACGGCGGTAACATGGGTTCGAATCCCGTACGGGTCACCAACGGAGGCTTAGCTCAGCAGGTTAGAGCGCCTGCTTCACACGCAGGAGGTCACTGGTTCGAGTCCAGCAGTCTCCACCATGAATAAATCCCTTGAAAGCTTCTCGTTTTCAAGGGATTTTTCCTTTTTTCTTCACTTTTTGAGCGTATTTCATACATTTTTACCATGTCATCGATTTAATGTTTAATAAGCGTATAGTCTTTAATTCATGATTTTGGCTTAATTTCTGGAATAAATATGCCCAAAAATATGCTCAATCTTAACTCATATCAGTTTAATTTCAGCCGCTTGGTATATTTTTCGGCATATTTTTTTCGGTAGCCAAAAACCCAATCTAAGTCCGAAAGAAGCACTGTCATGGATCTGACTTTCGATAAAAAAGAGCAACTGCTCCTCGACCACTATTGCAAAAAAATCGCTGCTCGAGTTTTTGACGAATATGACATTTACCCTTTTCTAATTTTGGTAAGGTCTCACTTTACCGTCAAGGAGAAACGTGGACACAAAGGATCCGCGCCAAAATATAAATGGCTGACCGAGTTGGGCGACCTTGTAGCACACCGTGAAAGAGACCGTGGTGAAATATTTGCCGGCATAACTACTGTGACAAAAAGTGGATATATAACCAATTTCAATGGTAAAGTATTATAATTCGCTAAATGGCATAAAGGTAATGAAATCGGCCGCCCACATGGGCGGCCGTTTCTACATCTTTGCCATTTGCTTTGCAGTTGTTTCCTCGAGGAAGTCCTGATAAT
>CALWYN010000114.1 GCA_944385755.1 uncultured Oscillospiraceae bacterium | reverse complement strand
GCGCGAGCGACGACGGCTTCGCGCTCCGGAACTGGCCGATGTACGACGCCGCTCCCTTGGTGGACGCCGAGACGGATACGCTGATATACGCCGGCGAAAACGGCGTGGTCTACTTTATCAAGCTGGGTACGAACTATGACCCCGACGCGGGTACCATAGCCATCGGGCCCGAGAGATGCACGAAGTGGCGCTATTCGGCCAGCCGTTACTGGCTGGGCTTTGAGGCCTCCCCCGTGGCCTATGAGGGCTACCTCTTCCTCGCCGACAACGGCGGGCGGCTGATGTGCCTCGACATGAACAGGCTGGAGCTCGTCTGGGTACAGGACATACTGGACGACTCGAACTGCACCCCCGTGCTCTGTGTCGAGGACGGGCACCCGTATCTCTATATCAGCACAAGCTTTCACTACGGCTGGCGCTCCTACACCACGGCCGAGGTGCCCGTCTGGAAGATTGACGCCGAAAACGGCGAGGTCGTCTGGCGCACGGACTACACCTGCTATACCGTGGACGGCCTCTCCGGCGGAGCGCAGGGCAGCATGGTCTCCGGCGAGGGCAATGTCTCCGACCTGGTTTTCCTCGCCCTGGCCCGCTATCCCCAGGCGACTACCAGCCAGCTCGTGGCGCTCAACAAAGAGACCGGCGAGGAGGTCTGGAACTTCCCCACCCAGACCTACAGCTGGAGCACGCCCGCCCTGGTCTATGACTCCGAGGGCAACGGCTATCTGATATACACCGTCACCGGCCACTATATCTATCTGATAGACGCCGCGACCGGCGAGGAGCTCGACAGCATGAACCTCGGCGCTCTAATAGAGGCCTCGCCCTCCGTATACAACAACACGGTCCTCATAGGAACTTCCGCCGGGATCTGGGGCATACAACTCACATAGTCAGAGATGAGGCCCCGGCTGCGAGCCGGGGCCTCTGTAACAGTTAAAATCTATGGTAAGGCTGGGTAAAACACATGTCAAAGGGACTAAAGAGATTTCTTATAGTTTTGGGAATTGTTCTGGGCTCGCTCATACTCCTCGCGCTGGCGGCATATCTCATATTGTCGCACGACTACTCCGGCGCTCCCCCCGTCTCCGTAGCGGACTGCACAAATCCGCACATAGCCTCCGACGGCGTGACCCGCGTCTCGGCCCACCGCTCCGGAGGCGGCATAGCCCCGGAGAACACGCTGATGGCCTTTAAAAACTGCGTGGAGGACGGGAGCTTTGAGGTCGATCTTTTTGAATTCGACGTACACATCACCTCCGACGGGGAGCTGATTCTGCTCCACGACGATACCCTAGACCGCACAAGCGACGCCGTCGAGCATTTCGGGCACGAATATGTCCACCCCTCGGAATACACCTACGAGGAGCTGCATGAGCTCAATATGGGCGAGGGGTTTGTCACCGACAGCGGCGAGACGCCCTATAAGGGCCTGCGCGGAGAGGACATTCCGGAGGATCTGCGCATCATGCGCGTCCAGGATGTGTTCGACTACCTCAGCGGCCATGGCGACTACGACTACATAATCGAGATCAAGGACTCCGGCGACCTCGGCCGTGCCTCCTGCGACAGGCTCTATGAGCTGCTCGGCGAGTACGGCCTCTTGGACGACGCCGTGATAGGCACCTTCCACGCGGAGATAACCGAGTATATGGACTCCACCTATCCGGACATGCTGCGCTCGGCCAGTGTGGGCGAAGTTGCCGGCTTCTTTGCCGATTCCCTGCTGGGTATTGACCGCGATGACGGCCACTATCAGTTTGACGCCCTGCAGATACCCGTCACCTATTATGACGGCCTGATCTACCTCGGCTCCACGCGCCTGATAAACGCCGCGCACGAGCACAATATTGCCGTGCAGTACTGGACAATAAACGACGCGGACACCGTCGCAGAGCTCTCGGCCAAGGGCGCGGACGCCATAATGACCGATTACCCCGACATGGCCTACGCGGTCATACACGGCGAATAAGCGCGAATTACAGCCATCATTTTCCCTTCCACATGTTGCTTTCGGCAGGATTTTGCTGTATAATGTAAAAACAGATGTTTGGAAGGAGCTGTGAAATATGGCCGGCAGCCGCGTTGCGCTCATGCCCTGCGCGCCCTATGATATCGACGGTGTGGAGAACTGGGTAAACTCCCAGGCCCGCCACGGCTGGCGGGTGCGCTCGTTCGTATTTCTGCTGCCCTTTCTCACCGTCCTGGAGGATGTGGGGCAGGGTACATACCATATCACGCGTGAGCGCCCCCGAAACAGCAAAAGCTATTCCTGCCGCATGCCCTTTGTCTTTCACTATCTCGTGGACGGGCGGCCGCCCCGCCGCCGCGACAGCGGCGAACAGCGCCAGATGACCCTCAACGCCATCCTGGGCATGCTCGCCCTTCCTCTCCTCTTCTCGTTCAGAGGCCTGAGCATGTTCAGCTATCTGCCCTCGATGTTCAGCGACATGTCGCTCTTCGCCAGTTATCCCATATACACGGCGATAGTATCGGTCTGTGCGCTGTGTATACTTGTGATAGCCTGCTCGGTGCTGTACACCATGCTCTGCGCCGCCCGGGTCAGTGCCGGGCGCGGCGCCGCGGTCTGCTACATAGCCTCACATATTGCGGAGCTCGTGTGGCTCATCGCCCTAGCGGCCCAGCTCATCATACTGAGCGGGGGCAACAATTTCTATCCGGTGTTGTAAAAATTGACTGCCCGAAAACGCGCAGGGCCAGGGATCGCTCCCGGGCCCTGCGCGTTTGCCCGATTCAAAACTTGAAGAGGTTGAGGCCGATCTCATCCGAAAATTCGCGGCCCACCTCGCCGTCGATTACGTCCACAACCAGCTCGCAGGTGGCGCTGATCACTGCCGAGCTGAGGTGCCCCACGTAGCATACACCCCGGGACTCGGCCACCCAGCTCGCGCTGTGGCTCAGCTCCGGGTTCCCTATCACCGCGTGCAGGTGCAGATAGGGCAGCCCGTCCTTGCGGGAGATTGTCCCCGTGACGGACCCAATCTCATAATTGGGGCCCATGTCATAGGTCCTGCTGACGTACTCTTTCGTGCCCGTCTTGAACACGCCCAGCGTAACGTTGTCGCTGGCGCCTATGCCGCTCACGGAGGCCAGGCGTATGTCCTCCCGCTCCGCGAGTTCGAGCAGTTGGGCGCAGAGCTCTTCCCCCCTGTCTATCCTCACGACAATTTTATTCCCAAAGCGTCTGTATTCCATGGCAAAATCTCCTTCGGCATGCTTGATATAATCATATTATCACAGGCCGCGCCGCCGTGCAAATCCCAATACGTCTGAGGCGCTCCGCTTTACCGGAAATACTCCACGCCGGGAGAACGCAACAGGACCAGCCCATGGGCTGGTCCTGTTGCGCGCCGGACGCGGGGCGCTTCGCCTGCCCCGGCGCGGCCGGCAAAACGGTCCTGAATGGCCCGCGGCCCTCTAAGATATGGTTATTCAGCACAGCTTGGCGCCGGCGGGGATGGAGTCGTCCACCATGATGAGGTGCAGCGCCTCCTCGCCCTTCTCCGTGTGTACGGCGGAGATAAGCATCCCGTTGCTCTCTAGGCCCATCATCTTGCGCGGCGGGAGGTTTACTATGGCGACGAGGGTCTTGCCCACGAGGTCCTCGGGCTTGTACCACTTGTGGATGCCGGAGAGGATCTGGCGGTCGGCGCCCGTGCCGTCGTCGAGGATGAACTTGAGGAGCTTGTCGCTCTTCTTCACGGCCTCGCAGCTCTTGACCTTGACGACGCGGAAGTCGCTCTTGCAGAAGGTCTCGAAATCGACCTTCTCGGTGAGCTGCGGCTCAATCTCTATCGGCGGCAGCGCCGCTTTGCGCGCCTCCTCCTCCATCTTCTCGAGCTCAGCGAGCTCCTTGTCCATGTCGATGCGGGGGAAGAGGGTCTCTCCCTTGCGGACGGTGACATCGGCCGGCAGGGCACCCCACCTGCCCGCCGCCTCCCAGTTTCGCAGCTCTGCGGGTACGCCGATCTGGTCCGCGGCCCTGGCCGTGCTCTCGGGCATGAAGGGTGTGAGCAGCTGTGTGCAGATGCGCAGGGCGTCCAGGAGGTTGTACATCACCGTGGCAAGGCGCGCCCTGTTGGTCTCGTCCTTCGCGAGCACCCAGGGGGCCGTTTCGTCGATATATTTGTTGGCGCGGGAGATAACCTTGAAAACCTCTTCCAGCGCGGCCTGGGTCTGGAAGCTGTCCATCAGCTTCTCGTACTTGCCGCGCAGCTCGCCCGCCATGGTGCGCAGCTCGCAGTCCATCGGGTCCTCGGCCCGCTCCTCGGGCAGCCTGCCGTCGAAATACCTGAGAACCATCGCGACCGTGCGGGACAGGAGGTTGCCGTAGTCGTTGGCGAGGTCGGAGTTGATGCGCGAGATAAGCAGCTCGTTGGAGAAGTTACCGTCCGAGCCGAGCGGGAACTCACGCATCAGGAAATAGCGCAGGGCGTCCACTCCGAAGCGCCCGGCGAGGATATATGGGTCCACCACATTACCCTTGGACTTCGACATCTTGCCGCCGCCCAGCAGCAGCCAGCCGTGCCCAAAGACCTTCTTGGGCAGCGGCTCGCCCACGCTCATGAGCATGGCCGGCCAGATTATTGAATGAAATCGGACTATCTCCTTGCCGACCATGGGCACGTCGGCGGGCCAGTACCTGTCGATGCCGTCCCGCTCGTCGTTCATGTAGCCCAGGGCCGTCATGTAGTTGAACAGCGCGTCGACCCAGACGTACACGACGTGGCCGGGGTCAAAATCCACCGGGATGCCCCAGGTAAAGCTCGTGCGGCTGACGCAGAGGTCCTCCAGTCCCGGGTCGATGAAGTTCTTTATCATCTCGTTGACACGGCTGGTCGGCTCCAGGAACGTCCCGGAGAGCAGCAGCTCCCGCACGGGCTCGGCGTACTTGCTCAGGCGGAAGAAATAGGCCTCCTCCTCCGCATACTTCACCTCGCGGCCGCAGTCGGGGCACTTGCCGTCTACCAGCTGGCTCTCCGTCCAGAAGCTCTCGCAGGGCGTGCAGTACATGCCGGAGTACTTGCCCTTATAGATGTCGCCGTTGTCGTACATCTTCTTGAAGATG
>CALWYN010000113.1 GCA_944385755.1 uncultured Oscillospiraceae bacterium | reverse complement strand
GCACGGCGCCGACGGAGAGATTCCAGACAGAGATGGAATTCGGCTCCGACGGGGACTCCGACGACGATGTCCCGTTCTGATACATGGTTGACATAATATTAAAACGGGAGATATCCGGCAGGATACTCGACCTCGGCGGCGGGGGCGAGGGCGTGATAGGGCGGATTTACGGCCGCGCCGTGACCGCGATTGACATACGGCAGGAGGAGCTGGACGAGGCGCCCGGCAATTTCGAGCGGCTGTGCATGGACGCCAGACGGCTGGATTTCCCGGACACGAGTTTCGACGCCGTGACCGCCTTCTACTTCCTGATGTACCTCGCGCCGGAGGACAGGCCGGCGGTGTTTGCCGAGGCGGCGCGCGTGCTCCGCCCCGGCGGGAGGCTGCATGTCTGGGACGCCGGATACGGCTCGGCCTCTCCGGGGCCCCACCTGGTTGAGCTGGAGATAGACGCCGCCGGTGAGCCGATAAGCACGACATACGGAGTGTTGGGCGGGGGCATGGAGCTGAGCTCCGGCGAGCTGCTGCGCTGCGCGGAGAATGCCGGGCTAAGTCCGGTCTCAAAAGCACGGCATGGCGAACATTTTTACCTGATTTGGGAGAAAACCTGAGATGGAAGACATCAGCATATCCCCGATGGGCGCATATGCCGCGGACGAAGTGCTGCGGCTCTACGCAGCCGTGGGCTGGACAAACTATACCCGGCGGCCGGAGATGCTCAGGCGCGCCGTTGAGGGCAGCCTGCTGGTGCTGGAGGCGCGCCATAATGGACGTCTGGTGGGCCTGGTGAGGGCGGTTGGGGACGGCGCGTCAATACTTTATATCCAGGACCTGCTCGTGCTGCCGGAATACCGGAGGCGCGGCCTCGGCACGCGTCTGCTGCGTGCGGCGCTGGAGAGCTGTCCGGACGTGTATCAGACGGTACTGCTGACGGACGGCACCGCGGAGCACGCGGCTTTCTATGAGCAGGCCGGCTTTACCAACGCGGCCGTGTACGGCTGCGCGGCGTATGTAATTATCAAATAAGTTTACATAATATATTTTGCGGAGTGCGAATGAACTACGAAGAGATAGGTAAAATGAGCGTCCTCAGCCTGGCGCATGTGGGAGACGCCGTATATGAGCTGCTGGTGCGCACTTATCTGGCGGAAAAGGGCCTGACCACCGTGGTGGGGCTGCACAGGGCGACTGTGCAGCTGGTGAAGGCGCCGGCACAGGCGAGGGCGTCGGCGGTGCTGCTGCCGCTGCTCAACGAGCGCGAGCACGCCGTATACCGCCGCGGACGCAACAGCCATGTGAACAGCGTGCCCCGGGGCGCCACGAAAGCGGAGTACCACGCGGCGACGGCGCTGGAGGCCGTATTCGGATATCTCTGGCTCGCAGGAGAGCGGGAGCGCGCCCGCGAGCTGTTTGAAGCTGTGATGGAGGTGGAGAATGCCACTTGACGCCGTGTGCCTGACTGCACTTCTGAATGAGCTCGCCCCCGCGCTGGAGGGCGCGAGGATAGACAAAGTTCAGCAGCCGGAGAGGGACCTCCTGCTGCTGAACGTGTATACGCGCTCCGGAGCGCGCCGGCTGCTTATCTCCGCCGGTGTGGGCTCCGCGCGGCTGCACTTCACCTCGGAGAGGTATGAAAACCCGGACACGCCGCCCATGTTCTGCATGCTGCTGCGCAAGCATCTGACCGGGGCCAGGGTCATATCGCTGGAGCAGCCACCGTATGAGCGCCTTGTGCTGATGAAACTGGCGGCGCGGGACGAGTTGGGGGTGGAGACCAAAAAGACGCTGGCGGTGGAACTCATGGGCCGCTCATCGAACGTCATACTGGCGGACCAGTCCGGGAACATAGTGGACTGCATGAGACGGGCCGATTTCGGGGAGGGCGCGTACAGGCGCCTGCTGCCGGGAATGCTGTACCGCCTGCCTCCGCGGCCGGAAAAGCCCTGCTTTTTTGAGCTCGGCTCCTCAGAGCGCAGGGAACTCTGGGAGAGGGCCGGGGACGTGGAGATGGACAGGTGGCTCATGGACACTTTCTATGGCCTCTCGCCGCTGATAGCCCGCGAGACGGCACACAGGGCGGGTACGGCCCCGGCGCTGCCTGCGGCCATGGACGCGCTGGCCGAGAGCGTCCGGGCCGGCGAGTTCACCCCCATGCTCCTGACTGTGGACGGCAAGGCGCCGGACGTGACGTTCATGCGCATAACCCAGTACGGCCCGGCCGCCAGGTGCGAGGAGAGGGGCAGCTTTTCCGCTCTGCTGGACGAGTGCTACGCCGGGCGGGACAGGGCCGAGCGCATGCGCCGGGCCGCGCACGACACGACAAAGGCCGTCAGGACGCTGCGCGACAGGCAGGCCAGAAAGCTGGCACAGCAGCGCGAGGAGCTGAAAAAGACAGCCGGGCGCGAGGAGCTGAGGCGGAGAGGCGACCTCATAACGGCAAACCTCTGGCGCGCGGAGAAGGGCATGAGGACGCTGGTCTGCGAGGACTATTACTCCGAGGGTTGCCCGCAGGTGGAGATACTGCTGGACCCCATGAAGACGCCGCAGCAGAACGCCGCCGCCGCGTACAGGGAGTACAAAAAGGCCGCCGCGGCGGAGAGACATCTTACCGGGCTCATAGCCTCCGGAGAGAGGCAGCTCGACTATCTGGAGAGCGTGCTGGACGAGCTGAGCAGGGCGGAGAGCGAGAAAGATATATCTGAGATAAGGGGCGAACTGATGGACGCCGGAGTATTGAGGGCCGGGCGCGGCGCAAAACAGCAGAGGACGAAGCCGCGCGGCCCCTACCGGTACCTGTCCAGCGGGGGATTTGAGATTCTGGCGGGCAGGTCCAACGCCCAGAACGACGAACTGACCACAAAGACCGCCCGGAGGGGGGATATCTGGCTGCACACCCAGAAGGTGCACGGCTCCCACGTCATAATCAGGACGGACGGCGCGTCCGTGGACGAGAGAACGCTGGCCGAGGCCGCCGCGATAGCCGCCTGGCACTCCCAGGCCCGCGATGGCGGAAAGGTCCCGGTAGACTACACTGAGGTCAGGAATGTGAAGAAGCCCTCCGGCGCTCTGCCGGGGAAGGTAGTCTACACCAATTACAGGACGCTCATGGCCGAGGCGGACGGCGAACTCGCCGCCCGTCTGGCACAGAAATGAACGCATCCCGGCGCAGCCACACGGTGGCGCCGGGATTTTTTCTGACGTATACGGACTCAGGCTCCGCGGCAGGCGGAGCCCGCCTGTTCGGACAGGGCCGATTTTATCTCAGGGACCGAGAGGCCCTGTGATCTCAGGTGCCTTATGTGTTCTATCAGCGCCACGCTCGCGGCCCGGGGATAACGCCTGGTGAGGTTTTCTCCGGCCTGCCGGAAGGGGAGCATTCCCTCCTCCGTATAGAATTTGAGCGTGCTGTAGCGCGCCCCGGTGAGCCTGACGAGCTCGCCTATGGTGACGTATTCGGAGGCGAGTATGGCCTCCATGCTTCTCTGCCTGGACATGGCCGCCTCTCAGATGCTGCCGGTGGCGAAAACGGTGACAGTCATTATGGACAGCATATTGTCTATATAATCGACCATCTGGCTCACCAGCCGGTTCTCGGGGCTGGATTTTATCTCCCGGAGGCGCGTTTTCAGGCTCTCGCGCTCATAGGCGGAGAAGTATTTTTTCAAATCCCCGCTGCGTTTTAGAAGAGCCGCGAGGGCAACCGTGTCCGCCGTGAGGGGGCCGTCCTCGAGCAGCTCGGCCCGCATGGCCTCCACGACGCGGTCACGCGCCTGCTTTTGGGGGACAAAGGCGGGCCTCCTGCCGAAGAGGCCGGCGCGCTCCTCGCCGGCAAAGCCGAGCTCCGCCAGCGAACGCCCCGTTGCCTCCGCCAGTGCGTCCACATCCCTGGTGCTGATGTTATAGGTGTAATGTTCGGCCACGCTCTGCGGACGGACGGGCTGACAGCTCCGGACATAGTCGAAGAGCCCGCCGAGATGGCCAATCTCCGCGGGACGCGTGAGTTTGACTCTCAGCTTGCCGTCGTTCAGCTCCAGAATCCCGTCCATGAGCAGCTCAAGTATGCCGGCGGCAACCAGGGCGGTGGTCTTTTCGCTGTCCAGCCCGGAATAGCGGCCTTTGTCGCCCACTGAGCAGAGATAGTATTTTTGAGAAAGGGAGAGTTCGCGCATTTTTTGACCTCCTAGATTGTCACTTATTACTTACTACTTACGATTTAATAATAACCGCATGTCCGCGCCATGTCAAGAGGCAAAACCGGGGCATCTGAGGAGTGTGCGGCGCATAGTCTGTCCTGAGGGGGACGGGCATGGGGAAGAGGATAGTTTACAATACCGCGCTGCTCACAGGCAGCTCACTGTTGATGCGCTGCATAGGCATGGCCTTCCAGGCCTGGCTTGCCGGGAGAATAGGGGCGGCCGGTATAGGGCTGTTTCAGCTCGTGATGAGCGTCGAACTGCTGTGCACCACTTTCGCGATAAGCGGGATACGCTTCGCGGTGACGAGACTGGTGGCTGAGGAGATCGGGCTGGGGCGCGAGAGCGCCGTGGGAGGGGCCATGCTCCGCTGCGCGGCCTACAGCCTGCTTTTCGGCCTGGCCGCGGCCGCCGTGCTGATGACTTTTGCCGAGCCCATAGGTTTCCTGTGGATAGGGGACGCGCGGACGGTGATGAGCCTGCGCATACTGGCCTGCGGGCTGCCGTTTTTGTCGCTGTCCTCTGTGCTGTCCGGATATTTTACGGCCTGCGGACGCGTCTGGAAGAGCACGCTGGTGCATTTGATAGAACAGCTCAGCTACATAGGCCTGGTGGCCGTTTTCCTCTCATGGACTCCGGAGGGGGACATAGAGCGCAACTGCGCGGCCGTGACGGCCGGGATAACGGCCTCGGATATGCTGTCGTTTGCGCTGATGCTGGCCTTCTTCCTCACCGACAGGCGGGCCCACGGCTCCGGGAGGGGGAGGGGGCCGCGGCTCACAGCCAGAATGCTGGGGGTGGCCCTGCCGCTGGCCGTTTCGAGCTATGCGCGTAGCGCGCTCTCCACGCTGGAGCATATGCTGGTACCCAGAGGGCTGAGAAAATCGGGCCTGTCGGCCGACACCTCGCTGGCCGGCTACGGGGTCATACAGGGCATGGCGCTGCCGCTGATAAGCTTCCCCTCGTGCCTGCTGATGGCGGTGGCCGAGCTGATAGTTCCGGAACTGACGGAGGCTCAGATGCGCGGAAACGGCGCGGACATACGCCGCGCCGTCTCGTCACTTATAAAAAAGAGCCTCGTCTTTTCCGCCTGCGCCGCCGCGCTGCTGTTCGCCCTGGCGGATGTGCTCAGCGAGGGCGTGTACGGTTCACAGGAGGCGGCGAGGTACATACGCCTGCTGGCGCCGCTGGTGCCCGTGATGTACACTGACATGGTGGTGGACGGCTGCCTCAAGGGCTTGGGACAGCAGGTTTGGAGCATGGGGATAAACATACTGGACGCCGCGCTCGGCGTGGCCATGGTCTGGTATCTGCTGCCCGTCGGCGCCCTGGACGCCTATATCGGCATAATTTACGCCGACGAGCTGATAAACTTCGCCCTCAGCGCGGCCAGGCTCAGGCGGGTGTGCAAAAACTTCAGTTGAAGCGGCCGCCAGCCGCGTCGATGAGGGCGAGGGCCCGCTCGCGCAGGGCCGCATGCTCGGGCCGCGAGAGCCCGGAATCCGAGGCCAGCAGCTCTTGCGCGGCGTCCTGGGCGGTTTTGAGCACGGTCATGTCCGCCCCCAGATCGGCCACATGCAATTCGGGCAGGCCGTGCTGGCGGGACCCGAAGAAGTCCCCGGGGCCGCGCAGGCGCAGGTCCTCCTCCGCTATCTTGAAACCGTCGTTCGTGTGCGTCATGGCGGAGAGGCGCTCGCGCGTCTCCTCGCTCCGGCTGTCGGAGATGAGGATGCAATAGCTCTTGTGCCTGCCGCGGCCGACGCGGCCCCGGAGCTGGTGCAGCTGAGAGAGGCCGAAACGCTCCGCGTTTTCCACTATCATGAGCGCGGCGTTGGGCACGTCGACCCCCACCTCTATCACCGTGGTCGAGACGAGGATGTCGATGCCGCCGGCAGCAAAAGAGGACATGACCGCGTCCTTCTCCCGGGACTTCAGGCGCCCGTGAACACAGGCGACGCGCAAATCGGGAAACTCACGCCGGAGCTCTCGCGCGTGCTCCTCCGCGGACATCAGCCCGGAGGGCGCCTCCTCCTCATCCTCCTCTATTTTGGGGCAGACCACGCAGACCTGGCGGCCATCGCCCACGAGTTTGCGGATGAATTTGTTTATCCGCGGCCTGTACGAGCTGCCGACGGCAAAGGTGTCAACTTTCTGCCGCCCGGGGGGCAGCTCGTCTATCAGGGAGACGTCGAGGTCGCCGTAGATTATCAGCGCGAGAGTGCGGGGAATGGGGGTGGCGCTCATGACGAGTATGTGGGGGCTTGCGCCCTTGGCGGCCAGGGCCGCGCGCTGAGAGACCCCGAAGCGGTGCTGTTCGTCGGTCACCACCAGGGCGAGGTTTTTGAACTCTACACCCTCGGAGAGCAGGGCGTGCGTGCCCACGCAGAGCGCGCATTCGCCGCTTTTGAGCGCCGCGAGCGTCTCACGGCGCTCCCTGGCCCCCATGGAGCCCGTGAGCTTGCGCACCTCCAGGCCGAAGGGGGAGAGAAAGCCGCTAAGCGTGTCGAGGTGCTGGTTCGCCAGAATCTCGGTGGGG
>CALWYN010000112.1 GCA_944385755.1 uncultured Oscillospiraceae bacterium | reverse complement strand
ATCTGGGTGGCCGTGATGACCGGCTTGCCGGCCATGCGGGTCTTGGTAATCATGCGTTTTTGCAGTATGGGCACCTCGCAGGCGGGGATCTCCACGCCCAGGTCGCCGCGGGCCACCATCAGCCCGTCGCTGGCGGCGATAATCTCCTCCAGATTGTCCACGCCCTCGCGGTTCTCAATTTTGGAGATGATCCTGACATGCTCGCCTCCGAATTCGCGCAGGCAGGCCCGGATGTCTTCCACATCGGAGGCCTTGCGGACGAAAGACGCCGCCACGAAGTCGAAGTCCTGCTCCACGGCGAAGCGGAGGTCCTCCCGGTCCTTCTCCGTCAGGGAGGGGAGATGGATGGGGACGTCCGGGATGTTGATGCTCTTGTTGCTGGAGAGCGGGCCGCCGGTGACTATCACGCACTCTATGTCCTGTCCGCGTATCTCACGCACTTCCAGCTCTATCAGGCCGTCGTCTATCAGCACCCGGCAGCCCGGATACAGCTCGCTGTGCAGGTCCGCGTAGGTGACGGAGACGCAGTTTTCGTCCCCCGGTACCTCTCGGGTCGTCAGGGTGAAGGTGCCGCCCTCGGAGAGCGTCACAGGCCCCTTCTCGAAGGTCTTAACCCTGATTTCCGGGCCCTTGGTATCCAAAATAGTCGCCACAGCCGCCCCGAGCTCGTCCCGGACGCGCTTGACCTTGGTCAGCAGGGCAAGCTGGCTCTCGTGGGTGCCGTGTGAGAAGTTGAAGCGCGCCGCGTCCATTCCGGCCAACACCAGTGCGCGCAGCTTCTCCTCGTCGTCCACCGCGGGTCCCATGGTACAGATTATTTTTGTCTTTCTCAAGGGATGTCCCTCCACGTATCAAATGTTCGGAACGTATTATACAACAATCCGCCCGCTCTTACAAGCGGAGTTTGGGTATTGACCGTGTAAAAAATATAGGAGCGCCCTCCGCCGCCCGCGGGGCCGGACGGCGAGCAGCGAGGCCCCGAACCGCGCGGCTGCGGAGCATGGGACGCTTTTATTCGACGTGTCCGGTAAAATTTTCCGCCCGGCAGGCAAATCAGGCAGTATGCTTCCTTGAACTGGAACTATGCTGTACTTACGCTGAAAACATCTTTTGACAGGAAGCGAGTGAGAAAGATGTTTTCAGACAATCTCTCCGACCGCGCACTGCAGCTGCTCAACAAAAACAGTTTCTCATACGAGACCGCCGCCGAGCTCTGCGGCATGAGCCCGAGGCACTTCGGCAACATAGTCCGCAGGCACACCGTGCCCAGCGTGACAATGCTGGAGAGAATCTGTCTGGGCTTTGAGGTGACGCCCAATGAGCTTCTCCTGCCGGAGCAGATGCTCCCACAGGTTCTGGGCCCAATAAGGGTCAAAATGGTGATGGTCATCCGCAGCGCCAGCGGCTTCACCTGCTACCCGATATGCCCGGGCTGCAGCTTTACCTTGGAGCGCATGTGTCTCAACCGCTGCGCCGCCTGTGACCGCAAGCCCGAACTCACCTCCGGTTGCGCGGTATTGATCACCCCTGAATCCGCCTAGCCCCCGGGCCACATATCCTCATACCGGTATATCCGTAATCTGCGGCCGGCGGGCGCCCGTGCGAATGCGGCCCTGCACGGTGGAGGCGGCGCGCTGTTCCTCCCCCGCGCCGCGGACGGATGCGCGGGGACGTGAAATCAAACGCCCCCGCCCGCCGGCACGCGCCGGGCGTAAACCGCTGCGGAGAAGTCGGCCGCGGCGCCGGAACTTGCGCGTGTACGGGCACTCCGGCCCATATCGGGCGCGACCCCTTTAAAAACACTTTTACCGTGGCCGGGTCTTGACAAGCCGGCATTTTTCAGATAAAATAAAGTCAATAAATTGACCGTACCGGAATTGACTTTAGGAGGTGGGCGGCATGACAGGGGAAGACAGGAAAAACGCATATCTGTACTGCAAATTCAGGGACGAGCAGTTTGCCCTGTACGATGAGTACGCGAAGCGCCATGGGATGCTGATGAAAACCCTGCTGGTGGTAAACGTGCTCTTTTATTCAAAGGACGGGATGACGCAGACCGAGATATGCGGGAGGACCTTTCAGTCCAAACAGACCGTGAATTTAATCATCAAAAATCTCTTATCCGACAACTATGTGACCGTCACCGAGGTGCCGGAAAACAAGAGAAACAAAATTGTCCGGATGACCGATGCCGGACGGGCATATTGCGAAAAAGTTGTGCGGCACATCACCTGGGCGGAGGACACGGCCATGTCCATGTTCACGCCGGAGGAACAAAAGCAGCTTATCGACCTGTCCCGGACATTCACTAAAAATCTGACCAGGCTGGTCAATCAGGAAGAGGAGGAAGTATAACATGGAGTTTTATGACGTTATCAACGAAAGACATATGGTTCGGGAGTGGAAATCTGAGGATATTTCGATGGAGGTGCTGGAGCGGATTCTCGCCGCCGGGCTGAAGGCGCCCACGCACGACCACCGGCGGAACTGGGAATTCATCATCCTGCACAGCCGGCGGGAAAGAGAGGCTGCGCTTCAATTTGCCAAAGCGTGGAGTGTTTCTCAGGAGGAACAAAAGGAAGTCTCTGCCCTTGGCTCGATTCCGCAGAGGATGTACGCCTACGCCATGCCCCGCCAGTATTCCATGTTGGTTACTGCTCCTTATGTGGTGATCCCTGTTTTCAAGGGCGCGGGCATATTCGGCGCCAGAGCCGTCAACGGGCTCAACAGCTTCGCTTCCATCTGGTGCGTAGTTGAGAATATCCTTCTCGCGGCAACGGCGGAGGGCCTTGCGTGCTCCATGCGCATCCCCGTAGGGGCAGAGGGAGAACAGGTCACGTCAGTTCTGGGTGTGCCGGAGGGGTATGTCATGCCCTGCTACATCGGCATCGGACACCCGGCGGAAAACGCCCATGTCGTCGAGCAGATAGAGAAAACGGTCAAGGACACGCTTCATCTGGGGAAATGGTAAGGAGGGTTCACAAATGGAGTTTTACGAAGTTATCAATAAGAGAAGAAGCATCCGCCAGTTTGAGGACAGGGAAATTCCGCGCGAGGTGCTGGAGCGGATTCTGGACGCCGGGCTGAAGGCCCCGTCTTCCAACCACCAGCGGCGCTGGGAGCTGGTGACGCTGACGGATAAGAATATGATACTGGAGCTGGCGAAGTTCATCCGCCCCTATCCCTGCCGGGTCCAGGAGCCGAAAACGCCCCAGCAGGAGATGTTCAAGATCGCCTATCCCCGGCAGCGCACGATGATTGAGGAATCCGCCTGCGTGATCCTGCCGTATTTTAAGCAGAAATATCCCCTGAGCGAGGATAAGAACGGCTACGGGCTGATGGATTACGGCGCGGCCTGGGCGCTCATTGAAAATATGCTGCTGGCCGCCACCGCCGAGGGGCTGGGGAGCGTGGTGCATATCCCGGTAAAGAAAGAGCCGGAGCAGATCAGGGAATTTCTCAAGGTGCCGGACGGCTGGGCGCTGCCCGCCCTGGTGGTGCTGGGCTATGCCGTCAAGGACCCGCTCCTGCCGACCCAGGTCAAAGCCACGGTGGAGAACAAGATCCGCTGGAACAAGTGGTAATTGGGGAGAAAACAAGATGGAATTTAGCGAGGTCATCAATAAAAGAAGGACAAGCCGGGAGTGGACGGACAAAGAAGTCGATTTTGAAGCCATCAGGCGGATCATTTCCGCCGGAATGAAAGCCCCCTCCTGGGATCATTACCGGAACTGGCAGTTTATCGTCCTGCATGAACAGGCGGACAAAGAGCGGGCCTTTGCCTATGCCAGGGCAGTGGCAAAACGCTATGTAGACGAGAACCGCACCTACTCCCGCCCCAATCTGGCGCAGAAAATGTACGCCTACGCCATGCCCCGGCAATACACCATGCTTGTGGACTGCCCCTATGTGATCGTCCCGCTGTTCAAGTGCGCCCGGCTGAACGCCGAATGGGTGAGCAAGCTCAACCCTCTGTCCACCGCGTGGTGCGTGGCGGAAAACATCATGTTGGCCGTTATCAACGAGGGGCTGGGCTATTCGCTGCGCATCCCGCTGAACAGGGAACACGATGTCGTGCTGGATGCTCTGGGCGTGCCCAAGGGCTGGATGACGCCGTGTTTTATCGGCATCGGCCATCCGAAGGAGGACGAGGCCGTCCCCGAGCAGTACAGCGCCAGCCCCGAAGGGCACATTCACATGGGAGGCTGGAAAGCATGACATCTCCTGTCATTCAGAAAATAGAAGTGAAAAATGTGGTGACAAAATCAAACCTTCCCGCGGGCGACTATTCCGTCAATCCCTATGTGGGCTGCACCCGCGCCTGCAAGTACTGCTACGCCAGCTTCATGAAACGCTTTACAAATCATCCGGAACCTTGGGGCGCCTTTCTGGACGTAAAATACTGGCCCGAGATTAAAAATCCGGAAAAATATGCCGGGAAAGAGCTGTTTATCAGTTCGGTCACCGACCCTTACAATCCGCAGGAGGAAAAATTTCGGCGCACCAGATCGCTCCTTGAGCAGCTTGAGGGCAGCGGGGTAAAGCTCAGCATTCAGACAAAATCAGATCTGGTGCTGCGGGATATGGACCTGATAGAGAAATTCCCGGATGCCAGAGTGGGGTTTTCCATAAATACGCTGGACGAAGATTTCCGCGCCGACATGGACAGCGCCGTCAGCATCGAGCGGCGGCTCGCGGCGATGAAAAAGCTGCACGACGCCGGTATACGCACAAGCTGCTTCATGTCGCCGATTTTTCCGGGAATTACAGATGTGGAGGCCATCATTGAGCGTGTAAAAAATCAATGCAACTTCGTCTGGCTGGAAAATCTCAACCTGCGCGGCAGCTATAGAAGTGTTATTTTGCAGTATATCAGGGAGAAGTACCCCCAGCTTTATCCGCTTTATGAGGAGATATACATACAGGGAAGCAGGACATACTGGGAAGCCCTCGATGAGCGGGTGCGGGCTTATGCGGTGCAAAACGGCCTCGACTATGTCCGCGACGATAACACTGTCAGCAAGCCGTTTGATGAGCCGCCGGTCATCGTGAATTTCTTCTATCATGAGGAAATCAAAAAATCAGCAAAGAAAGGCGGTAACGGCCGTGCCTGAATTACCGGAAATAGAAGCTATCAGGCGGGTGATTGAACCGCAGATGCAGGGGCTTGCAATTGAGCGTATCGCGGTCGGCAGGCCGGAAGTTATTGCGCACCCCGCCGCCGGTGAATTCTGCGGGCTGATAACAGGCCAGATTTTTGCCGGAATTGAGCGCAGGGGAAAGTTCCTGATTCTCCGCATGGAAAGCGGCGACCGGCTCATACTGCACCTGCGGATGACCGGCCGCCTGCTGGTGACACCGGCAGATTACCCGGAAGAAAAGCATACCCACCTCGTTTTCCGTCTGTCAGACGGCAGGGAGCTGCGTTTCTCCGACACGCGCCGTTTCGGGCGCTTCTGGCTGCTGCGGCAGGGAGAGGCGGATACATACAGCGGCGTTGAAAAGCTGGGTATGGAGCCGCTCTCCCCGGACTTCAGCGCCGAATATCTGTTCGCCGCATTGGGCAAGCGGAAGAAAGCCCTCAAGGAATGCCTGCTGGATCAGAGCGCGATTGCGGGGATTGGCAACATCTATTCAGATGAAATCCTGTTCGCCGCCCGCATCCACCCGGCGCGGCCCGCCAATACTCTTACCCGGAAGGAATGGCGGCGCCTTGCCGAAGTCATCCCCAAACTGCTGTTGTTTTTTATCCAGGCAGATGAGATGAGCCCGGAGGAATATCTGGAGACAAGGGGGCAGCATTACCGCAACGCGCCCTTTTTAAGGGTTTACGGCCGTGAGGGCGGGCCATGTCCCGTTTGCGGGACGGCACTCCGGCGTATGGTGATAGGCGGCCGGAGCAGCACATTTTGTCCCAATTGCCAGAGAAAGGAGCCGGATGACTGACGGCGGGCGGAGGCAGCCGGCCGCCTGTCCGCCCTGCGCGCAGCGGGCCGGACCGGCAGGCCATTATCCGCCGCGCCGGCCCCCTGAAACAAATCTGTTGACCCGCTCTCCGCGGAAAAGCTCCCGCCCCCAACAATTCTTTCAAAAAAATTTGAGCCGCCTCCGGGCGGCTCAAATTCCGTATCAGCTTTCGGCCGTTTTCAACAGGGGGACAAGGAACTTCCCGGCAAGCACGGCACATACCGGCAGCGCATAGGCGATGTACTGCGCCCGGCCGCCGTAGGCTATCAGCAGGTTGTACACCCCGTGGAAGACTATGGCCGTGCCCAGCAGGCCGCAGGTTCCCGCCACGGTCAGCCGCCGCGCCGCCACACGCGCAGCAGCCCGCTGCCGACTATCGCGCCGCAGACGATGTGCATCGCGCCAGTGCCGAAGCCGCGTATGAGCAGGAAGCCCAGCTCGTCCGCCCCGTGCTGCACGAGGTAGCAGATGTTCTCGAACGTGGCGAAGCCGGCGGCGATTGTGAGCACCCCCGATTTTATGTGTTCCCTCTCCGGCTCGAACACCAGCAGGTAAAAGAGCAGAGGCAGCAGCTTCATTATCTCCTCCACCACCGGCGCTATCTCCGCCGTGGCCTCCAGCTCAGTGGCCCGCAGCAGCGCGGCGAAGAAGGTGTTCACATAGGCCGAGAGCAGGCAGGAGAGCATCCCCGCCAACAGGAAGATAAACGGGCGCATCTGCCTCTTTCCGGCGCACAGAGCCGCCACGAACAGCGGTGCGGCGATGCAGGCGAAGACGTTTTCGATGTAGGTCACGGCCTCACCGCCTTTTCCGACGCCGGCAGCAGTGAGACGAGCACCCCGGTCAGCAGGAAGTCAATCCAGAAATACGGGTTTGCCAGCGTGTCGCCCAGCCAGTTCACCGACGAGGCCCAGAGCGCGTACTCCACGCCCACGAAGCAGAGCACGGCGGCGTGGAATCGCCTGTGCGCGCCGGAAGCCAGGCCGCGTATCGCGCCCCGGGCGAGGATGGTCATAAGGCAGCAGCGCAGTATCGCCGCGGGTATGTCGCTGCCGAATATGCAGTAGAACGCCAGCATTACCGCGCCCGACAGCGGCGCAATCCACTCCGCGCGCCAACGCCGCCCCCTCCCGGCCGCCCCCGCGACAGTGTACTGCAGCAGGCCGAGGAAAATGCAGCTGGAAATCCAGACTATCTCCGAGACGTAGAAGGCGTCCGGCGTGGCCCCGAAGAGCACCAGGTAGAGCGTCCAGTAGAGGAGGCCCAGCGCGAAGCAGCCGTAAAAACACATCAGCAGGAACCGCTCCATGCTCCGGCGGCGCAGATACAGCGCGCCGGAGACCGCGCAGCAGGTAAGCGTGGCGGAGAACTGGACGCTGTTGTCAATTATCTCGACCATCGCCGTCCTCCCCGTTTCGCCTGTCGAACACCTTCAGCCTGAAGCACAAAACGGTCACGAAGACGCCCAGCGCGAAGGCCAGCAGGCCGACGGCGATGTATCCGACGGCCGCGCTGCCTCCGAAGATGCTCGCCGCCGTCTCGTATCCGGAGTAGTCCCCCGCGGCGAGCCGCCCGGCCATACCGGGCATGGCGAGAGACACCGCGGCGATTATGACGAGGCAGGCCGCGGCAGAGGACAGCGCCAGGGCGAGATTCCGGCGGCGGCGCCTCTGCATCTCGAGCTGTCTGACGCGCCGCTTCACCGCGGCGGCGCGCTCCTCATTGCTGCGCATTAGTGATGCCCTCCTTTTCCAGCAGAGCGCGGAGGCTCTGTTTCCCGCGGTAGACCAGATTTGTAATCTGCTTGACGCTCCTGCCCATGACCTCGGCGGCCTCGGCGTAGCTCAACCCCTCAAAATAGGTGAGATACAGCGCCTCGCGGTAGTCATCGTGCATCCGCTCCATGCAGACGCGCAGCGTACTCCTGCGCTCGGCGCTGCCCACGACCTCCTCGACAAGAGTCTCCGCCTCCGGTTCAAGCGCCAGGTCCTCCAGGCTGAAAACGGCGCGCCGCCGGCTTTTGTGCCTGAGCGCCATGTGCCGGGCGGCCTTGTAGATATAGGCTTTGAACGCCTCGTCCCGGATGCGCGGCTTTTTCAGGCACAGGTAGGAAAACACCTCTATCATCAGGTCCTCGGCCTCGTGGATGTCGCCCAGGTAGCCGTCAATATACACCGTAAGCGCGTCGCCGTATCTTTTCATCAGCTCCGAGAGCCCGCTCTCGTCCCCGTCCAGATACCGATGGTAGAGCTCCGCGTCCGTCACAACATCCACCTCCCTGCCCAGAGCTTCCGTCTTTCTTGATTATATAAAACTTTTTGAAGTTTGCAAGAGGGAAAACTGTGGGGAGGCCCTCCGCCGCGCATTCGGCCGTCCCCGCCGCCTCTGGGCACGGGGATATCGGGGCCGGCTCATCCCGCCTGACACACCGGCCGAAATTGCCGCCGCCCGGGAAATCAGCGGGCCCTCCCGGGTCCCTGCGGGCGCCGGAGCTCCCGCGGGAGGAAGCCGCCCCAATGCGGTCCTCTGACTTCAAAAAGCGCGTTGGCACCGCCGTCAGCCCCCGGATGAAAAACACCGCCAGCCGGCTTATCAGGCACTTCGGCGGCAAAACGCCCGGCCGGATGCGCGGCCGTTCTAATCGTGGACGGCGGCGGGGCGGCCTCAGGGGGGCGTCTGAAAAGGGGCGGAAACTGTCTGAGAGCGCCGCCGGACGGCCCGGCTTACACCAGTTCACATATGGCGTCGATTCTCTGGTTC
>CALWYN010000111.1 GCA_944385755.1 uncultured Oscillospiraceae bacterium | reverse complement strand
CAATCGGCTTCGCCGCAAATTTTGGGCGATTTGTCAAGTGTTTTTGGCAAAAAAAGTGGGGGATTTTAATAAAAAAGGAATCTAACCCCCTTATGAATCAAGGGATTAAGATTCCGAGAGATTATTAAAACTGTAAGGAGGAAAATCCCATGTCCAAACTCGGTATCGGCGTGGCCGGCTGCGGCTCCACCGGAATCCAGTCCGTCTGCCAGCACACCGTCTTCCCCGATGAATGCGACCTGGTCTATACCGCGGCGGTAATGGACCCCGTGCCGGGGCGCGCAAAATATGTGGCAGAAAAGTTCAACGTCCCCCACTACTACACCAGCTATGAGGAGATGCTGGCCGACCCCACAGTCGACATCGTCACTCTGGCCTCCCCCATCGGCGTGCATTTCGAGCAGGGCATGGCCGCCATCCACGCCGGCAAGCACGTCCACTTCAACAAGACCATGACCATCTCCACCGAGGAGGCCACGACCATGATCGAGGAGGCCAAAAAATACAACGTCAAGCTCGTCTCCTCCCCCGGCCAGATGACCTCCCCCGCCCTCCGCAGGATGCGCAAGGCCATCCTCACCGGCGAGATAGGCATCCCCAGCTGGACCATAGGCGGCTCTGAGGGCGTGCTGCTCTGGCACTGCTGGCAGCCCAACCGCGACCTGGGCGAGGGCATGCCCAAGATAGACCCCACCTGGTACTTCAAGCAGCCGGGCGGCGGCCCCATCTGGGACTGCACGGTCTACGCCCTGCACGCCATGACCGGCATCTTCGGGCCCGCCAGGCGCGTCACCGCCCTCTCCGGCCAGAGGTACCACGACTATGAGTTCGACGGCAAACACATCGACTCCGAGGTCGACGACTCCACACAGATGATACTCGACTTTGGCGACGCCTTTTTCGGCGTGGTCTACACCTCGCTCAAGGGCGATTTCGGCAACCACAACGGCTTCAGCACCATCACCTTCGGCACCGAGGGCCGCATCATGGACGGCAAGATCCAGGGCCGCAACGGCGAGGTGCAGCTCTACGACCCGCAGAAGCCGGATTTGAAGTTCATCCGCGACAACATGGGCATGCCCCACCTGAACGACCACCAGGTCCGCCTGGGCGAGTCCCACATCTTCGAGGACATCAACCAGCTGGCCGACTGGGTGCTCAACGGCGTCCCGCCGTACGGCACCGTCGAGCACGCCCGCCACGTGATAGAGATTATCGAGGCCGCTTACAAGTCCGCCGAGACCGGGCGTGTGGTAGAGCTGCACACCACCTTCGAGCCCCTGCCGCTCGAGATGCTCTGAGCACCGCCCGGAGGCTGAGCCGATGAACAACAGTTTCAATTTCAAAGTTGGCTTCCAGCAGTTCGCCAACCGCTGCCCCGAGAGCCTGAAGCCCGGCCGCGAGTCCTTTGTCTGGTACATAGAGGAGTGCAAGCGCATGGACGCCCACTCCCTGTCCCTCATGCCGGTTCCACGTATACCAGAGGGCGAGAAATACGACGCCGGCTATCTGGCCTTTGAGGACATGGGCTATGTGCGCGAGATGGCCGCACTCTCAAAGGAAGCGGATATACACTATGTCGTGTACTGCATACCCGGCATGAGCCTGGCCGGCCTTCCCCACCCCGCCACCGGCCGGACCGCCATGCCCGCCGCTGAGGCCAGGAAATACCTCGACAAGATCATTGAGATCTGCGATATCTTCGGGGCGGACACCCTTGGAGGCGGCTACGGCAAGCTCGAGGTCAAGTACAGCCGCTATAACAAGGACGTGAAGTTCGCCGACGTGAAGAAGTTCGTCGTGGCCAACATGCGTGAGCTGGGCCGGGCCCTGGAGGGCACCAACATCATGATGGCCTATGAAAACCACTGCGACTTCACCGGGAAAGAGATTGCGGGCATTCTGGAGGAGATAGACCACCCCAACATAGGCGGCATGTTCGACATAGGCAACGGCGCCGTTATCTGCTGCGACCCAATGGCCGACGTGGAATACCTGGCGCCCTGGGCCGTGGCGGCCCATTTCAAGGACTTCAAGGTCATCGACAACCCCGTTTTCGAGCACCTGTGGCAGGATATGCCGATGATACTCAAGGGCTGCTGCCTGGGCGAGGGAATCATAGACTTTGACGAGATAATGCGGGCCATATGCACCCAGGCCAAGCGTAAGGAGAACATGATACTCATGGCGGAGCCCGCCTTCATCCTGCCCGAGAAGCACTACAACTGCCTGGAGGAGATGCACGAGTTCGACAGGAAGTGCACCTACCAGTTTGTGAGCTTCATGCAGGAGTTGGTCTCCCGCTATTGAGCACGGAGGTAAACGGATGAAAATAATTCAGGTAGGTTATGGTTACTGGGGCGAGAGCTGGATGCAGTTCATAGCCGACGACCCCAATTCCGAGCTGGCGGCCCTGGTCGTCAGGACCCCGGAGACCCTCAAAAAGGCACAGGACAAGTGGCACCTCAGCGACGGCATGTGCTTCACCGACTACGACAGGGCCCTTGAGCTGGATGCCGACGTCGTCATAATCGTAATGCCGCACTACGCGCACATCGACTTCGCCAAAAAGGCCGTGCTGGCCGGCAAGGACGTGCTCATAGAGAAGCCTCTCTGCGACGACCTCGACGAGGCCAAGGAGTTCGCGGAGTGGATGAAGGGGCGGAAAGAGCGCGTGTTCGTCAGCCAGAATTACCGCTACAGGGACGAGCTGTGGCAGATACGCCACGGCATCAACAGCGGCGAACTGGGCAGCCTGCAGTTCATCGAACTGGACTACAGGGCCGGCATGACCACCGACCCGCAGGAACACGTCTGGAACATACAGGGCTGGCGCGGAAAACAGGTCAGCATGCAGGCCTATGAGGTGTGCATACACCACTTTGACATGCTCCGCTTCCTCACCGGCTCGAACGTGAAGCGCCTCTACGCCGACGGGTGGAATCCGCCATGGGCCATCACGCGGGGCCCCGAGTCCTTCTTCATCAACCTCGAGTTTGAAAACGGCGCGCACGCCCTCTTTTCAAACCACATGAGCTCGGTGGGCGCGCCCACCGAGTTCCAGGGCAACTGGCAGGTCCAGTGCAGCCGCGGCCTCGTGACCTGGATGGGAAAAGACGGCCTTAAGCTCTACCCCGCGTCCGATAACCCCGGCCTTATCCCCTCTGCCGGCGAGAGCGGCTGCCCGGGCTTTGACCGGGCCGGCATCCTCTCCGAACTGCACAGGGCCCGCGCCGGCGAGCCCTCCACGCTGCCCACGCTTGAGGACAACCTCTACAGCCTCGCCATAGCCTCCGCCGTGCTCCTCTCCGCGAAAGAGCAGCGCGTAGTGGAGATGTCCGAGCTGATCTGAGCGCACGGAGGGCACGAAAATGAAGCTCGCCATAATAGGCGCCGGGCTCGTGGCCAAGACCTTCCACATCCCCTCGTTCCTGAACTGCCCGGGCGTGGAGATCACGGCCATATACGACCGCAAGGAGGCCAAGGCCCGTGCGCTGGCCGGGCCCCTGGGCGCAAAAGTGTACACAGACTACGACAAGCTTCTGGCCGACGGCGATATAGACGCCGTCTCCATCTGCACGCGCACGGACATGCACTGCCCCATGGCCCTCGCTGCGGCGAGGGCCGGGAAGCACATCTTCCTGGAGAAGCCGATGGCTATGAACGCCGAAGAGGCCGAGCAGATATGCCGCGCGGTGGAGGAAAACGGAGTCATATTCATGCTGGGCATGCTCAACCGCTTCCGCACCGAGGCCCGGATAATAGAGGACCGGCGGCGGCGCGGGCTCATGGGCGATATCTACCACGCCGACGCGCGCTGGATACGCCGCAGGGGCGTCCCGGCGAACCCGTGGTTCTCCCAGAGGGAGCTCTCCGGGGGCGGCGCGGCCCTGGACATAGGCGTCCACACAATAGACCTCGCCTGGTACCTGATGGGCTGCCCGCGGCCGGTATCGGTCAGCGCCTTGGCCCACCGCAGGCTCGGCGCCGCCCGGGCCAGGGGCCTCTCCAGCTGGGGCACGGACACGCCCGCCGAGGGGAATATCGACGTTGAGGAGGCCGCCGCGGCTTTCATCCGCTTCGAGGACAGGAAAAGCATGACCGTCACGGTGAGCTGGGCCATAAACGGCCCGGATGAGGACTTCAACTTCAAGCTCTACGGCACCAAGGAGGGCACAAGCCTGAACCCCTTCACCATCTTCAGCATGGACAACGGCTACTGCACCGAGATCCGCCCGGTCTTTTCGCGCGAGGACGCCTGGGTGGAGGGCTTCGCCAACGAGACGCGGCACTTTGCCGAATGCGTGGCGGAGCGCCGCCAGCCCATCACCTCGGCCGAAAACTGCCTGGTTGTCCAGAAAATGATAGAGGCCATATACGAATCCGACCGGCTGGGCCGGGAAGTTCGTCTTGACTGAGGAGGACGCATATGGAACTGAACCGCCACTGGTGGAAAGAGTGCGTGTTTTACCAGATATACCCCCGCAGCTTCCAGGATTCCAACGGCGACGGCATGGGCGACCTGCGCGGCATCATCAACCGCGTGGATTACCTCTCCGAACTGGGCATCGGGGCCATCTGGCTCGGGCCCGTGTTCAAGTCCCCCAATGACGACATGGGTTACGACATCGCCGACTACCGAGACATCATGGAGCAGTTCGGCACCCTGGCCGACTGGGATGAGCTGCGCGACAAGCTGCACGAGCGCGGCATAAAAATACTCGTCGACCTGGTGGTCAACCACACCTCGGACGAGCACCCCTGGTTCGTGGAGGCCAGGAAGTCGAAGGACAACCCCTACCACGACTACTACATCTGGCGTCCCGGCCGCGGCGGACGGGAACCGAACAACTGGGCCTCATTCTTCACCCCCTCTGCCTGGGAATACAACGAGGCCACCGACGAATACTACCTGCATCTCTTCTCAAAGAAGCAGCCCGACCTGAACTGGCACAACCCCGCGGTCCGCGAGGAGGTCTACGACATGATGTCCTGGTGGCTGGAGATGGGGGCCGACGGCTTCCGCATGGATGTCATAAATTTGCTGTGCAAGACGGACGGCCTCCCGGACGCCTCCGGCCCCGTGGACATGAACGGCTATGTATTCCCCACCGAGCACATCTGCGACAGGCCGCCCATACACGAGTACCTCCAGGAGATGGCCGGCCGCGTCTACGCGGACAGGGACATCTTCACGGTCGGCGAGTGCATCTCGCTCACCACGGAGGAGGGCGTCAAATACACGGCCGGCAAAAAGCGCGAGATCGACGCCGTCTTTTCCTTCTCGCACATCGACATGGACGGTCAGCCCCTGGGCAAGTGGTATTACCGCCCCTGGAAGCTCCCTGAGCTCAAGAGCAGGCTCTTCGAGTGGCAGCACGCCCTCAGGGACGGCTGGCTCGGCCTCTTCTGGTCGAATCAGGATCAGCCACGGGCCCTCTCCCGCTTCGGGACGACCGGCAAATACCGCTTCCGCTGCGCCAAGATGCTGGGCATAATCCTCCACAACCTGCGGGGCACCCCATTTGTCTACCAGGGCGAGGAGCTGGGCATGGTGAACGTCCCCTGGACCTCCACCGACCAGCTCAGGGACGTGGAGAGCCTGAACCTGGTGGCAAACTGCCACCGCACGGGCGCCGGCGAGGAGTTCATGTGGGACGCGATACACCGCAAGGCCCGCGACAACGCCCGTACGCCCATGCCCTGGGACAGCTCGCCCAACGGCGGCTTCACCACCGGCGAGCCCTGGATAATGCTCAATCCGGACTACGTGGACGTGAACGTGGACGCCGCGCGGCGCGACCCGGACTCGGTCCTGCACTTCTACAGGCGGCTCATAGCCCTGCGCAAAGCGAACCTGATAATGCCCTACGGCGAGCCCACGCTCATATTGCCGGACGACGAGCAGGTTTTCGCCTATGAAAAGCGCCTCGGCGGCGAGCACTGGCTCATAGCCGGCAACTTCAGCGACGGGGCCGTTGAGCGCGAGCTCGGCTGCCTCTCCGGCGGCGCGGAACTGATACTCTCAAATGTCGCCGACCCCGCCGGCACGTCGGGAGGCGTGCTCCGCCTGGAGCCCTGGGAGGGGCGGATAATTCGGCTGAGCGATTGAACAGCGTAAAACCAAAAAGAGGATTGCCCTCGGGGCAATCCTCTTTTTTTTATTGCTCTTGTGCGCTCAGTCGGAATAGGCCGCTGCCCACTCCCGCTCCAGGGCGCTCCAGTTGATGTCGTCGAGCTTCGCGGTCCACTCCTCGACCGTCTCATCCTCGTCCATCCACTCGTAATCGTGATAGTTCGTGGCCTCCTGGATGACGGTGTAGTACCACGCGCCGGTGTCCGCGTTGTCGGACCAGGTGTTCATCTCGCTCTCGGGCAGCAGATGGTCGATGTGCGGCGCGCGGCCCAGCGTGCGGTTCACGATAGCGCAGGCCTCTGCCCTGGTGATGCTCGCATTGGGCCTGAAAGTGCCGTCCTCATAGCCGCCCACGAGCCCCAGCTCGACGCCGTTGGCCACGGCCCCGGCAAACCAGCTGTTGGCCGACACGTCGCTGAAAGTGCCGTCGTAGGCGGCGTCGGCATCCGCGAAGAAGCTGGTGGCTATCTGGGTGAACTCCGCGCGGGTGATGGTGGAGTCCGGGTGGAAAGTGCCGTCCTCATAGCCGTTTATGGCGCCCATGTTGCTGAGCGTGGACACGGCCGTGTTGTACCAGGCGCCGGAGGAGACATCGCTGAAATTATTGGTGTCGCTCCAGTACTCCTCGCGGGCCTCGTCGGTGAGCAGGCGGTAGAAAATTGTAGCCACCTCGGCGCGCGTGATGTTGCCCTGCGGGCGGACGGTGCCGTCCTCGTAGCCCACTATGTAGCCATAGTGGTCCTCGGTGTTCAGCGGGAATTCGTCCTCTTCCTCTGGCACCACGACGGGCACCTGCGGCCCCGGGTCGGGGACATCGGGGACCGTGAAGTCCCCGGTGTTCCCGCCAATCTCGGTATCAATGCCGCCGCCGGAGGCCAGGGCCCCCATGCCGAGGCTGAGGACAAGCGCCAGCGCCATGACGGTCGCTGTCAGGTATCTCAGTCTGCGCAAGTGCTGTCACTCCTTTTCTTTGAAATGCGTTAATTGTTGACGTAGCGGAATACATAGCCCGTTGCATCGAGCGTGTACTCAACCCTGTAGCCCAGCAGCGAGCTGTGGTCCAGCTCATAGTAGGCGTAGGCATCCCCGTCCCAGCTGCTGTTCCAGCCGCTGTCGCCCGGATGGAGCTCGGTCATGGTGCCGGTCACCAGCACATCTCCGGAGCTCGAGGCGGGGTAGGTGGCCGTTATGGTCAGCTCAAGGTCGTCTATGCCGCCGGCCGGCTCGACATACGTGCTGCCGTTCTCAGGCGTTATGGTGCGCTGTATCCGCAGCACGGTGCGCTCGGGCTGCTTGACTATGAACTCGCCGTTGGCCGTTATCGTGCCCACAACGACGGTTATCGTGTCGCCGTCCGGGTCGAGGTAGTAGTTGGTGTTGCCGCTCGTCAGGGTGACGGTCTGTTCACCCGCGCCGACGCCGGTGTTCACGCTGCCGCTTACGCTCAGCAGCAGGTCCCTGTAGTCGTGCTCCAGGTTCTCGGCCAGGCCGGTGATGTCCAGCTGGGGCCCGATTATGCTCATGAGGTCAGACTGGCCGGTCCCGGCGGGCACCACGACGGTGGTGTTCGCTATGGAGACGGGCCTCTGCGTCACGTCCAAGCGGCCGTCAACGACGGTGACGTCGTAGTTTCTGGAGTTCGTCCGTCCGGTGATGATGTAGTCGTCACCGTCAATCGGGAGAGCCCCCGTAGCCACATGATCCAGTGTCCCGTACTCGGGGTTGATATTGCTGCCGGTCTGATAAGCCTCATTCGCGGCGGCCTCTGCGCTGAGGCCGTAACCGTCGTTGAGCACCGCGAACTCCGCGCTCGTCCTGCCGGTATCCCAGAGGTCGGCCAGCGAATCGCCGTCTATCAGCCCCTCGCCTATCAGGTAATCCAGCGCCTGGTTCAGGTCGCCGAACACCCTGTCGCCCTCGTTCTCGAAGGCCGCGCCAGGCATATTCAGGAAGCTGCCCTCGAGCTCGCCGGTTTTCTCGCGCCACTGCTCGGTGGAGCCCTCGGTGCCCGCCAGGCTGCCCACCGTGAAGGTGAGGGCCTTCGGGGTTATGTCGTAGTCGTTAGCTGTGCTGTCCGCCGTGTAAGTCGCGTAGGACACGTTGTAGTTCCGGCCCTCCGTGCCGCCGGCCACGAGGATCTCATAGCCGCCGGCGTCGCTGTTGTAGCGGGCGTCGGCCTGCACAACGCCGTTGGCGAGTGCATCCGCCGGGCTGTTATCGCCGCTGACAATGTTGCTGGCCGCGTAGCCATTTCCGCTGGCGGGGAAGGTAAAGGCCGTGCCGTACTCGCTGGTCTGAGCATTCGGCGTTATCGTACTGTTGACCCTGTGGATGACCAGCAGGCCGCTGCCGTCGCCGGCGTTATCGCCTGTGCCGCTGACGCTCGCGCTGACCGGGTACTCCCCGGAGTCGGTCCGGGGGACGCCGCTTATCGTGCAGTCATCAACAACACTCAACGCATCCTGGCTCTCAAACAGCGTACCGTGCAGCATGTAGTAGAAGCTGTAATTTACCTCGTCCACGCTCTGCTCACCGGCGTTATAGGGCTTGTCCTCGCGCGCTATGACTATGTCGTTGCGCCTCGGATTGGCCGTGTATTTCTCGGAGACGGAGATCTGCGTGTCCGGGTCGTCCCCGCGGGCCGCCGTGATGGTGAACTCGCCGGCGCCCAATATCGTGACGTTGCCGTTGGGGTCCACGGTGGCGACGCTCGTGTCGCTGCTCGTCCAGGTCACCAGGCTGGACTCGTTGGTTATGCTGCCGTTTCCGCCGTTGAGGCTGCCGCGGCTGCCGTAGAGGAAGAGCTGGAACCCGTCGCCGTAGTAGATGGTCTCGGGGTCGCCGCGTATCTCGAGGGATTCCCCGGTCGCGTCGACGTTCAGGGCCAGCTCGCCGTCCACATAGCTTATCTCGTAGTTTCTGGCGTTGGCGCCGGACTGGTGGACATCCAGGTAGCCTACATGGCTCAGCTCGGCGTTGGTCAGGGTGCCGGTCTCGCCGCTGCCGCCTATGGTGTAGGTCGGCATGGCTATCAGGTCGCGTATCTCGCTGTCATTGCCGTAATCGTCGCCCACGAAGCCCTCGTAGAGTGAGGTGAACTTGCCGGCGCTGTCGTAGAGCCTGGAGTATATGTCCTCGCCGCGGATGGTCAGCGGCGCCTTGGTTATCTCGTACCCGGCGGAGGCCGTCACCGCGACGGTGTTGGCCGTCTCGGGCACGTGCACGGTGACCATGTAAGGCCCATAGGCCCCGCTGGTCACGCCGTCGTCGTAGGCTCCCTCGGCGGTGTAGCTCACGTCGCGCGGCGCGTTGTAGCTGTAGCCGGTGATGCTGCCGCCGACGTAGGTGTAGTACGCCTCGCCGTAGACGGGTTCCTTGGCCTCGTCGAGCGTCGCCTTGCTCCAGCTGACATTGCCGCCGTAGCGGCTGCCGTCGTACCGGGCGGTCTCGGCCGAGATATTGATCTGCGGCTCGCCCTTGACTATGGTCATGATGCCGTAGGTGACGTTGAGCAGCTCACCGTCGGCTCCTGTGCCGGTGTAGGCCCTTACCATGCACCTGCCGGCGTCCGTGGGCTGGGCCGCGCTGTAGTTTCCGTCCGCCCCGGCGTACTCGACGGTGACGCTCTCGCCGGTAGTGGCGGTGGCCGTCACGCCGTGGGGCTGGCCGTCGTAGACGTAGTAGGTGTCCTCGATGTCGATAAGCGCGCTCGCCGCGCCGCTATCGACGGACCCGGCCTTAGCGGTCGCCGCGCCCTCCTGTATCCAGAGGGTCAGCGTCAGGCCGCCCTTGTAGTTGGTGTCGTCACCGCTTATCACCACCGTGTACTTGCCCTCGGTGTTGGTGCTGCTGACGGCGGCTATCTCGTTGCCGCTGTGGTAGTAGTAGGTTATCACGGCTCTCTGGGCCAGTATCCTGCTGCCGTCCTGGGCAATCATGTAGAAGTCGTCGTCGCCTATCCGGTAACCCGGCGCAGCGGTGATGCTGTCATACGCGTCGCCGTAGAGCTGGCTGCGCGATACGGTGAAGCTCTCGGTGTAGTCCGTATTTGTGATGTAGTAGTTCCCGGCGTCGGGGCCCATGAGCGCGGGGCTGACGAGCCTCAGCGTCTGGTCGCCTCCGCCCGCGGCGCTGAGAGCGCCTGTCGCGGAGACATAGAGGCTGTCGCCCTCGACAACGCCCGTGCTGCCGCTGGGCAGGCCGGTCGCGCCGTCGGTCGCGCTCTGTTCGAGCTCGATTGCCTGGATGTTCACGCCGGCAAAGCCGTCGTAGGTCTTGGCCTGCGCCGTCACGTCGGCGATACTGACGCCGCGTTGGCTGATGGTGTACGTGCCCCAGGCCTCGACATAGCCCCAGTACATCGTCTCGGGCAGATAGGCCTTTACCGTGTAGGTGCCGGCCTCCGTCGGCTCGGCCACGCGGTTGCCGGCCTCGTCGAAGTACTGGAAGGTCACGGCCTCGCCGGCCATCTCGGCCCAGTCGGTGTAATCGCCGAAGCCGCTGATGGTGACGTCGCCGCCTGAGAGCATCTGGGCCTGGCCGTTGTAAGTGACAGTCTTGCTGGGCGCGCTGATGCTCAGCACGCCGGGCACACCCGCGTCGCCCGTCTGCTCGGTGGAGGTGAAGCGGACTATGTAGGTCTCGCTCGTTTCAGCCTCCGCGTAGCCGTTGTTGCCGGTGAACGCGGTGGTTATGGTGTACTCTCCGGGGGCGGCGCCCGTCCATATGAAGGTCGTGCCGCCGTTTACGATGCTCCTGCTGTCGCCGAACACCTCCGCGCCGTCGCGGTCGGTCACGCTGACGGAGAGGCTGCCCACCGGGGTGGTGCTGCCGCCCATTATGAGCGCGTCTATGTAGACCGTGTCGCCGTTGGCGCTGGCGGAGCTGGCGTTGCGGATGTTGGTGAAGAGCCTGCCGGTGGCGTCGCCCACGAGGAGGATGTTGGAGTAGAGCACGCGCTCGCCGTCCACGGCATCCTCGCCGTAGTTGTCAAACTCCGCCCAGGCCGCCCTGGCCTTTTCGGTGTTGTTGAAGGTTATCTTGGCCCTGAAGGCGTAGCCGTCCACCTGCGTTATAGAGCAGGTGTCGCTGGAGGTGGCATTGGGCACTGTGGACCAGTTCCTGCCCTCGTCGCTGCCCTCAAGGTAGCCCTGATACGCCTCGTAGGTCGCGCAGTACTGCCACTCGACGCTGTAGTCCACATTCAGCTGGAGCGTATAGATGCTCGCGAGGCTCTCAAACAGCGCGTCGTCCATATCCTGAACGTCCAGCGTGTAGATGGGCAGGAGCGTCAGGGTGGTGTCGCTGCCGTCGGAGACGAGGTTCTTGCCGGTTATGAGTATGCCGTCGTACTGGTCGCCGCTGGCCTCAGCAGCACTGTTGGTCCAGGTCACAACACCGTCCACGGTGCCCATGTCGAGCACCTGGTTTTCAATGTTTTCCTTGTCCTGCAGCGCCACGGAGGAGAACACAGTCACGACATCGCTGTCTATGCTGCCATCGCCGTTGATGTTGTCGCACCCGGCGTAGGTCTGGTCGCCGGTGTAGACGGCCATTATCACGAGCTGTCCGTAGGTGCCGTCCTCGCTCACGGGCAGGCCGGAAGTGGTTATGCTGGCCTGCATCACGCCGTCCGTGTCGGTGCCGGAGGTGACCTTGACGAGCTCGGCGACGTTGGTCGCGGGATCGCCGTCGGACTCGACGGGAGTCCACTCAACATCGCTGTAATCGCCCGTCGCGGAGCCGTCTATGGCCCAGCCGTAGTAGAACTCGACGTACCCGCTTGGCTCGCCCCCGCCCTCCGGTGTGACGGTGGCGGTCAGGGTGATGGGGTTGAGCTGATAGACCCACTCGTCAACGCCGTTCACCGGCGTCTCCGCCTCGGCGGTGACGGACACGGTGGCCTGCTGCAGGATGGTGTCTACATTCTCCTCGGAGTACTCGAAGTCCACCAGGCTTGGGTTGTTGTAGTTGTAGAAGCTGTTGCTGGTCGTGACCTTTACCATGTACTTGTGGTCGCGGGTCTCGGGCGTCACGGTTATTGTGCGGCCGTCGATGTTGGTGTACTCGGTCAGGGGCAGCGGGCCCCAGGTCGCGCCGCCGTCGGTGCTGACGAACCACTCCACGGTGATGTCGCCGGAATTGTCGTGCATGAACTCCAGCTTCTCGCCGCTCTTGGTGTAGATATCGCCGACCTCGAGCACATACCTGCCGTTGGAGACCAGAGCTGTGTCATCCGCCAGGGCAGCTCCCTTATAGTTGTTGTCTTCTGCGTTCGCGTCGTATTCGTATATGCTTATCGTCACGTCGCCGTAGCTGACGCCGTCGGGGTAGTGCTTGGGGTCGCTGTAGTCGGGCGTGTAGCCCTCGCCTGGCGTGCCGCCTATCTCGCTCTCCGGCTCGTGCGCCGGGTTGCTTATCTGCACGGACCAGAGCTTGAAGGGCCGCTGGGCCATAAGCGCCCCGTCGCCCTCACTATGCATCTCGTCGGATGTATAGGCGTCGTAGAAGTTATCGCCGCTGTAGCTGAAGCCCACGCGGTCCATATTGAAGGGCAGCCCGGTGGTGTCGACCACCAGCTCGGCCTCCGCCACGAATTCGTTCTCGTGCGCGTCCTTCTGCGTGAGCGTGACGGGGTCGCCGAGTTTGACCCACTGCCCGTCCTCGCCGCCGGTCCTGTACCAGAACTGCACGGTGCCGGTGGGCAGGGCGTTCACGCCCTCTTCGCCCCTGACCGTGGCGGTCAGGGTGACCTCGTCGCCGTAGTGCGCGCCGTCGATGACTTGCACGCCGCCCGCGAATGTTGTTCCGCCAGTGCCGGGCGTGAAGGTGTAGCCCGGGTCGAGCGACACGACAGGCTCAGCCCTGCTGCCGATTATGGCGCGGTAGGACTTCGCGCCCTCGGTCATGTGGCCCTCGGGGTTGAGCTGCACGCTGAACTTCTGATCCACGCTGTTGGCTGCTTTGGTGTAGGTCTCGAAAGTTGCGCCGGTAATCGGGCTGTCCACGCCGGTCTCGGAGCCGCCCTCGTCCACTCTGGCCTCCTCGCGGTACCACTGGATGCTGTAGTCCTCGCCCGCGGTCAGCCAGCGGCCGTCGGTGGCAGTCACGGACCAGCCGCTGGCGGCGCTGCCGTCACTCCTGACCAGGGCGAAGGTTATCTCCACAGCCGCCGGCAGGCCGGTCAGGTCGCTGCTGTTGGTGGTGGTGTTGGCACTGTTATCGCCGTTCACGCTGGCCCTTATTCTCGGAGTCTCAATGGCCGTAGAGCGGATGTAGACGTCCTGCAGCCCGGTGGGGCTGCCCTCGGCGTCCGCTCCCATGGACGAAGAGTCCTCAAACACCCCGGTGCCCTCGTAGACGGCGTAGTACCTGTCCACATTCGAGAGAGCGTTCTCGGTGTCGTCCCATTCGCTGGTGTTGACCGTCAGGGTGGCCACGCCGTTGCTGTCGACCTCCACGCCGACATCGTTGAGCCGCACGTCATTTGTGCCGTCGACATAGCGGTAGAAGTAGACATTGCCCTCGTTGACCCTGCGTATGCTGCCGTCCCCGGCCTCGGTGACCGTGGCGGTGAGGGTGACTTCCTCGCCCTCGTACTCGGTCATGTGGGTATCGCCCTCGAGATCCTCGAAGGGGGTAGCCTCATTCTGGTCCCTGGCGGCTATCTCGACGCCGTTGGGCTCGTCCTCATGGTAGTTGCTGACCACAAGCCCGGTAACGGTCTCCGTGAGGCCGGTGCTCGTGGTGGGATTGCTGGTGAGCACGCGGGTATCAGTCAGGTCGCCGAAGGTGTCGTCCATGGCGAACTCGTAATCGCCCATGGGGCTCACCACGGCGCGGTAGCTGTACTCCACGGCCCCGCTCGCGACATACAGGCTGTCGCCGCCGTTGCCGGTGGGCACTCTCTCCCAGCCGGTGGCCGTCTCGCTGCCTTTGAGCTGGCGCTGCCACTCGACGGTGTAGTGTACGCCGTTGACAAGCCGCTCGCCGGTGCGCACATTATCATCTGTCGAGATGTCGCCGGCGTATATTGCCGGCAGCACCAGGGTGTAGTCGGTGTTGGCCACCATCTGATCGACCGGCTCTGCTGTCGTGTCGGTGCCGGTGTAAATCAGGATGTCCTTATCGAAGGCTACGCCTTCCTCGTCGCTCTCGCCCCAGGTAATGGCCCTGGAGTCGAGGTACAGGTGGTCCTCCCCGTCCACTTCGCTCGCGCTGTAGTAGTCGTCGCCGCTGTAGCTGGCCTTGAAGTTTATCTGGTTGCTCAGGCCGTTCACCGCGTCGTAGCTGTACCCGGGCAGCGTGACGGTGAACACGGCGTTGCCGTTGTCGTCCACGTCGCTCGTAGCCGGGGTGACGGTGACCTGGGTCTCCGTCGGTCCGCCGATGTGGAATCGCGTCACTTCGAGCGTCACGGTGCCGTCGGTGCCGCCGAGATGCTCCCCGGGGCTGACAGCGTCGACATTCACGACGACCTGTATCTCGGCGCCCTCGTAGGCGTGCTCTCCCTGGTCGCCGAGCGGATTCCCCTCGGCGTCGAGGAGCGTTATCGTCACCTCGGTCGCCCTGGTGTCGACCGTCACCGCGTTGGAGGCCACGCCGGTGGCGGGGCTGGTCCAGCCGCTCTCGCTCACCGGGTAGGCCACGAGGCGGTACTGCGTGTAGGAGGAGTCGAACTCTATCTCGAGCACGGGCTTGAGTGCATTAGTAATATCCGCGTTCGCTATGGCCGTCCAGGTCTGGCCGCCGTTCGCGGAGACCTGCCACTCGTAGCGGTAATAGGGGTCGCCGTCGAGCTGCTCGTCGTTGACGGCGTTGTTGGTGGCGGTCCAGCCGTCGTCCATGAAGGCGTCCGCCTGCGCGCCGCTGATGTAATAGGTCTCACCCACCACGGGCTCGCCGGTGACTGCCTGGGTGCAATCTTCGTCGGTATAGAGCGTCAGAGTGCCCGTCATCTCGATAACATTGGGCACGATGGACGCGTTAGCGGTATTCTCGCCGCTGTTGGAGGTGCTGAACACCTCGTTGCCGGTGAACA
>CALWYN010000110.1 GCA_944385755.1 uncultured Oscillospiraceae bacterium | reverse complement strand
GAGTTCAAGCGCGACCAGGGCATCGACCTCTCCACCGACCGCGTCGCCATGCAGCGCCTGCGCGAGGCGGCTGAGAAGGCCAAGTGCGACCTCTCCGGCGTGACCAGCACCAACATCAACCTGCCCTATATCACGGCGGACGCCAACGGCCCGAAGCACATGGACATCACGCTCACCCGCGCGACGTTCAATGAGCTCACCCACCACCTGGTCGAAAAGACCACCGGCCCCGTGCGCCAGGCCCTCAGCGACGCCGGCCTCAAGGCCAGCGACCTGAGCAAGGTCCTGCTCGTCGGCGGCTCCACCCGCATCCCCGCCGTGCAGGAGGCCGTCAAGACCCTCACCGGCAAGGAGGGCTTCAAGGGCATCAACCCCGATGAGTGCGTGGCCATCGGCGCGGCCATCCAGGGCGGAGTGCTCGGCGGCGACGTCGAGGGCATCCTGCTGCTGGACGTCACCCCGCTGAGCCTCGGCATCGAGACCCTGGGCGGCGTGTTCACCAAGCTGATTGACCGCAACACGACCATACCCACCAAGAAGAGCCAGATCTTCTCCACCGCCGCCGACAACCAGACCTCCGTCGAGGTCAACGTCCTGCAGGGCGAGCGCGAGATGGCCGCGTATAACAAGAGCCTTGGCCGCTTCCACCTGGACGGCATCGCCCCGGCGAGGCGCGGCGTGCCCCAGATAGAGGTCACATTTGACATCGACGCCAACGGCATAGTCAATGTCAGCGCAAAGGACCTCGGCACCGGCAAGGAGCAGCACATCACGATTACCGCCTCCAGCAACCTCAGCAAAGAGGACATCGACAAGGCCGTCCGCGAGGCCGAGCAGTATGCCGCCGAGGACGCCCGCCGCAAGGAGGAGGTCGACGTGCGCAACGCCGGCGACCAGATGGTCTACCAGACCGAGAACACCCTCAAGGAGATGGGCGACAAATTCGACGCGTCCGACAAGAGCGAGGTCGAGAGCAAGCTGAGCGCCCTCAAGACCGCCCTCCAGGGCAGCGACACCTCCGCCATCAAGTCCGCCACCGAGGAGCTCACCCAGGCTTTCTACAAGGTCAGCGAGAAGCTCTATCAGCAGACCGGCGCCCAGCAGCAGGCGGGCGGCGACGCCGGCAGCAGCGGCAACGGCGGCAGCGACAACGGGCAGCAGTATTACGACGCCGACTATGAGGTTGTCGACGACGATAAGAAGTGATTACCCATTTTCCCTCTCTCATATACAGCAAATCCCCGCGTGCAGAAGCGGGCGCACCCACAGTGCGCCCGCCAAAGCGCGCTAAGACGAGGTGAAGCTCATGGCCGAGCAAAAACGTGATTACTATGAGGTCCTCGGGCTCCAGAAGGGCGCCACGGAGGATGAGATAAAAAAAGCATACAGAAAGCTTGCAAAGCAGTACCACCCGGACCTGCATCCGGGCGACAAGGACTGTGAGGCCAAGTTCAAGGAGGTCAACGAGGCCGCGCAGGTCCTCGGCGACCCCGAAAAGCGCGCAAAATACGACCAGTTCGGTCACGCCGCCTTCGACCCCAATGCGGGCTTCGGCGGTTTTGACGGCTCCGGCAGCGGCTTCAGCGGCTTCGGCGGTTTTGGGGACATCTTCGGAGACCTCGGCGACATATTCGGTTTCGGCGGTTTCGGGGGCCAGAGCTCGCGCCGCAACGGGCCGCGCCGCGGCGAAAATGTGCATGCCTCCGTCACCATCTCCTTCGAGGAGGCGGCCTTCGGCTGCAAGAAGGAGGTGCAGGTTGGGCGGGTGGAGGACTGCCCCGACTGCAAGGGCAGCGGCTGCGCCCCCGGCACCACGGCCGAGGTCTGCTCCAACTGCGGCGGCACCGGCAGCGTGAAGACCACACAGCGCACGCCTTTCGGCATGATGCAGTCCAGCGGCCCCTGCCCCAAGTGCGGCGGCACCGGCAGGATAATACATCAGCCCTGTTCTACCTGCCGCGGCAAGGGCAAGGTGCGCCGCAACCGGCGCATCAGCGTGAACATCCCCGCCGGCATTGACGACGGACAGACCATCTCCGTCAAGGGTCAGGGCGCCGCCGGCGAACAGGGCGGCCCCACCGGCGACCTGCTCGTCACCGTGGGCGTGAGGCCGCACGAGAGCTTTGAGCGCGACGGCTCGTCGGTGCTCTCCTCCGCGGACATCACCTTTGCCCAGGCCGTGCTGGGAGCGGAGGTCGAAGTTCCCACGCTGGATGGCAAGGTCAAGCTCACGATACCGGAGGGCACTCAGCCCGGTTCGGTGTTCCGCCTGCGCGGCAAGGGCATCCCCTTCCTCCGCGGCGGCGGGCGCGGCGACCAGTATGTGACCGTGAACATAGCCGTCCCGAAAAACCTCTCGGCAGCGCAGAAGGACGCGCTCAGGGCCTATTCAAAGGCGATGAACGAGCCCCAGGAGGAGCGCGCCGGGCTCTTTGGCAGGAAGAAAAAATGATATCGCATATATGAAGCAGGAGAATGCATCGCCCGCGGGCGGTCCACTCTCCTGCCGCTTTTTATTCCCCCTTGTATTTTCGCCGCGTGGCAAGGCCGCCGCGTATGTGCCGCTCGGCCTTGTTGAGCTCCAGGAGCCGCCGCACCTCCGCGCAGAGGCCCGGGTCCACCGCCTCCAGCCGCTCGGTTATGTCCTTGTGCACGGTAGACTTGGACACGCCGAACTTTTTCGCCGCTGCGCGGACAGTGGCGCGGTTTTCCGTTATGTACTCCGCGAGCCTGACGGCGCGCTCCTCAATGTCAGTCCTCATATACACCACTCCCGGCTTATCGTGGTTGATTATATGAGCGCGGCCGGGCCCATTATGCTTGCGTCCCGGCCCCCGGCATGGTAAGCTGTGTTCAGGAGGGATGACTATGGTAGTATATTATTCCGGCACCGGAAACAGCGCGCACTGCGCCCGGATAATCGCATCGGCCCTGGGGGACAGCTGCACCCCGGCCTTTGAATACATCAGAAACGGCGTCGCGGCCGAACTGTCCTCCGCCCGCCCCTGGGTGTTCGTCTCCCCGACATACGGCTGGCAGCTGCCGCGCGTCTTCGCCGGCTTCATACGCTCCGCCGCGCTTGCCGGCAGCCGTGAGGCCTATTTCGTCATGACCTGCGGCAGCGAGATAGGCGCCGCGGAGAGGGGACTGCGCGAGCTCTGCGCGGAGAAGTCGCTGGACTTCCGCGGCGTGCTGGAGATGGTCATGCCCGAGAACTACATCGCCCTCTTCTCCGCGCCCGGGCCGGAGGAGGCCGCACGCATCGTCTCGCGCTCAAAGCCGGTCCTCGACGCGGGCATAGACCTGATACGGCGCGGCGAGCCCTTCCCGGCCACGCGTCCCGGCGCCCTTGACAGGCGCAAGAGCGGCATTGTAAACCGCGTATTCTACAGGTTCATCATCAAAGACGGCCCTTTCACGGCCACGGACAGGTGCATATCCTGCGGGAAATGCGCCGAAGTGTGTCCCCTCGGCAACATCGAGCTGAGGGACGGCCGGCCGGTCTGGCAGGGGCGCTGTACCCACTGCATGGCCTGCATCTGCCGCTGCCCGGCCGGGGCCATAGAATATGGCCGCTCCACGAGACATAAGAACCGCTATTTCCTGAGCGAATAGAGGCATGGGTCCCCTCCGTCAGGAGGAGACCCATGCCACACACACACACAGCAAAGAGAGGGCCTCGCGGCCCTCTCTGCCTTTTCATATTCTCTCCTTGACCTTGGCCTTCTTGCCCACGCGGTCGCGCAGGTAATACAGCTTGGCACGGCGGACTTTGCCGCGGCGGACAGTCTCCACGGAGACTATCGTGGGGGAGTGCACGGGGAACACCTTCTCACAGCCCACGCCGTAGCTGATGCGGCGGACAGTGATGGTCTCGTTAATGCCGCCATGCTTCTTGGCGATAATGGTGCCGTCGAAAGCCTGGTTGCGGACGCGGTTGCCCTCTTTTACACGGACGGTGACACGCACGGTGTCGCCCACGTTCATCTCGGGCAGTTCGCTCTTCATGTACTGCTCGGTCAGGGTCTTGACCAGATCCATTTTAATCCCTCTTTCAATTACGGACGTTCATACCGGCGGGTCATTGCCACGGCAGCGGACCGTCCAGACTGTGCTCTTCACTCAAAGCCTTGGTATTGTAGCACACTTTGAGCCGCTTTGCAAGCATTTTTTGTGTTTTTCTTACCTCCGCGGCCGCCCGAATCAGTACCCCTTTACGGCGCGGTGCAGGCTTCCGAGCTTCCGCCCTATTCTGAGTATGGAGGCCGCGTCCTCCGGACCCAGCAGCTCCTCAACCCTGCTCTGCGCACTCTCCCACATCGGTATGGCGGAATCCAGGGCGCTCTCCCCGGCCTCCGACAGAGTGAAGGTTTTCCCCCTCCCCTCGGCCTCCTCAATCAGGCCGCGCTCACGCAGGAGCCTGACATTCCTTACCATAGTGCTTCGCTCAAGGCCCACGCGCTCCGCCCACCGGGTAATGTTCGCGCTTCCCAGCCGCCTCAGATTTATGAGGAGGTAATACTGGGGCACTGTCAGCCCCGAACCGCGCAGTTGAGAATCGTAGAGCTCAGACAGCATCCCCGCGCAGCGCCGCATATTTGTACAGTAACATGGACTGTCGTACGGTTTGGACATTCGGCCGCCTCCTCAGTCATGGAAAATTCCGCGGTCAAAGAAGATATTCTTTCCGCTCACCGAGAGCGGTATCCCCAGCCATTCCACATTTTCATCGTAGTCCATTTCCCCGGCGCTCCTCCCCACGCTGAACATTATTCTGTTGTCCACCATATCCGCGGCCGCCACGGTCACAGCCGACGACACCGCTATTCCCAGGTCCATGTGTATCATCGCGCAGCGTCCCCCGTGTGCCGTACAGTCCCCGCAGTCCTTAAAGCCACAGCAGCCGCAGTTCGGCACGCCCCTGGGCCTGCGTTCCGCGCCTATGAGGACCACGGCCTGTGCCGCGCGGACATTGTCCGCGTCCCTGCCATACCAGGTGTGCATCTTATCTCCCATCAGCCGGGCGCCTATCTCCTCCATTTTCCCCGCTAGGCGCTCCTTGTCCTCCCCTGTCAGCACAAGAGTGTGCAATGTATCCCTGCCATGCGCTTTTGGGGCCGTCCTCGCCGCCACGCACATGCGCGCCGCGGTACTCAGCACTGACTTCTCCTCCAGACAGCTGCTCTCATAAATCATGGATATACCTCCGAACATAGAATAGTGTATCTACACAGTGTAGATACACTATATCATGTCTCTCGCCCGCTGTCAAGAGCCCGTCTGTTCAAATATGGTTTTTTCCCAACAGGGGCGGACAGATGTGTTCGCCCGGGATGAACACATCTGTCCACAATATTAGTTTACATAATTTAATTATTCTTCTATTACGTAATCTCTCGCCAGGCCCCAGAGCTCTGGCTTCACCGTGGCTTTGACCTCCACGCAGTCCTCCCGGTAGTCAATCCCGGTCAAAGCGGCCTCGCGGCGCAGCGTCTCCAGGACTCCGCCCTTGTCATACGGCAGGCGCAGTGTGACCCGCCGGCTCTCGCGGCCGAGTATGGCCGCTATCGTCCGGATAAGCTCAGCCGTGCCCTCGCCCGTCCTGGCGCTCAGGCAGACGGTGTTCTCACCCCTGGGCAGCTCGCCGAGATAGCGGTCGCACTTGTTATACACGCGGACGCAGGGGGTTGCCCCCGCGCCGAGCTGGTCTATCAGCTCCTCCACCACCTCTGTCTGCGTCTGCATGTCCGGGCTGGAGATGTCTATGACGTGCAGCAGCACATCGGCGTACTTCAGCTCCTCCAGCGTGGCCTTGAAGGCCTCCACCAGATGTGTGGGCAGCTTGCGTATGAAGCCGACGGTATCCGAGAGCAGCACCTCCTGGGCCTCGTCGAGCCGGAGGCGGCGCGTGGTGGTGTCCAGAGTGTCGAAGAGCCGGTCGTTGGCCGGTATGTCGGAGCCGGTGAGGCGGTTCAGCAGGGTGCTCTTACCCGCGTTGGTGTAGCCCACTATGGCCACCACCGGCATGGAGTTGCGCTCGCGGCGGCGGCGCTGCACCGCGCGCACCTTGCGCACCTGCTCCAGCTCCTCGCGGAGCTTCTGTATCTTCCGGCGTATGTGCCGCCTGTCGGTCTCCAGCTGGGTCTCGCCGGGGCCTCGCGTGCCTATCGGGGAGGAGCCGCCGGAGGCCGTCTGGCGCACCAGGTGCGTCCACATGCCCGTCAGGCGCGGGAGAAGGTACTCGTACTGCGCCAGCTCCACCTGCAGCTGGCCCTCCCGCGTGCGCGCCCTCTGCGCGAATATGTCCAGAATGAGCCCCGAGCGGTCCAGCACGCGGACGCCCAGCTCCTCCGACAGCACGCGCATCTGCGAGGGCGAAAGTTCATTGTCAAAGACCGCCAGCTGGCAGTCCGAGTTGGCGATAAGCTCCCTGAGCTCGGCCACCTTGCCCTCGCCTATGAAGGTCCTCGGGTCCGGGGCCTGGCGCGTCTGGAGCAGCATCCCGGCGCACTCCCCGCCCGCGGTCTCCACCAGGGCGGCGAGCTCCTCCATTGATATCTCCCCCGAACGCTCCGCCGGGGACATGGAGGCCGCCGCCAGCCCAGCCAGGACGGCGCGCTCTTTTTTCTTTACAGTCTCGTTGATGGTTTTCACTCCTAAAAACAGGTCCGCCCCGCGCTTGGCGCCGGGCGGACACATCCAAGTTTGAAGTTACTTGATGCCGTACTTCTTGTTGAACTTATCAACACGGCCGCTGGTATCGACCAGCTTCTGCTTGCCGGTGTAGAACGGGTGGCACTTGGAGCAGATCTCAACGGTGATGTTCTCGCGGGTGGATCCCGTCTCGATGACGTTGCCGCAGGCGCACCTGATTGTGGTCTTATAATATTTGGGATGGATGCCTTCCTTCATTTCGCTCACCTCTGTAAAAGCTGCCTTGAGCACGCCGCGCGTGGTTACAAGGCGCAAGTTGTATTTTAACACAGGCATATCCCAATTGCAAGCACAAAATCAGGTATTTTTCGGGGTTTTTGCGGCCCGGAGGGATACTCACCGGGGGCATTTCTTTTGCCTGCGCCCAAAAGAAATGTCCCCGGACCCCCAAAGAAAAACGTCGGACTGCGTCCGGAGGCAACGGGCGTCCTGACGGACGCTGTGAGGATGACGCGGGGTGGTCATCCCGCCGGTGAATGGCTGTCCTCACCGCCGACCGCGCGTTGGACCTTATGGCCCGGCGTTGCCGGATTGAAGCGGAAAGGCCTTGCCCTCGTCGCTTTGCCTCCGGGCTCAGTCCGGGAGTGCCGCGAGCGCAGCGAGCAGTGCACGGAACCGGGGCGGATGCTTATTCGATTACGGGATGAGAGCCCTGCGGCTTCATCGCGTTTGGTGAAACGGGGCTTTCTTAACAGGACTGCAAAAAGCGTTTTTTCTTTGGAGTCTGAGGGGTTTCTTTTTGCAAGACAAAAAGAAATCTCTCAGATCTGACGCCGGGAGCGGCCCGGAATATCATATAAAAGCACCGCAGTTCCCTCAGCTCAGGCTCTCACGCAGGTGCTCCACGGCCCGCCTCTCTATGCGCGAGACCTGTACCTGCGACACGCCCAGGACCCGCGAGGCCGCCTCCTGGGTCATATCGTGGAAAAATCGGAGATAAACCACCTGCCGCTCGCGCTCCGGCAGGGCGTCTATGGCCTCGCGCAGCGAGACGCGCTCCACAAGCCGCTCCTCCTGCCCATAGTCGCCCAGCACCTGCTCCAGAGTAAAGCCCTCTTCCCCGCTCTCGCGCTGAAGGCTCTCGGCGGGACCCGTGGCGGTCTCCGCCGTCGCTATCTCCTCCGGGGTCAGCCCCGTCTCGGCGGAGAGCTCGGAGAGCGCCGGTTCCCGCCCCAGGCGCTGCTCGAGGGTCTGGCGGGCCGACCTTATCAGCGCGGCCCTCTCCTTCAGGCCGCGGCTGACCTTTATTGCCCCGTCGTCGCGCAGAAAACGCCTTATCTCCCCCGAAATCTTGGGCACCGCATAGGTGGAAAACTGCGTGCCGTAGCTCTCGTCATAGCCCTCTATCGCCTTTAAAAAGCCCACGCAGCCGAGCTGGTATAAGTCCTCAGAGTCCACTCCGCGCCCGAAATAGCGCCGCGCCACGCTCCATATCAGCCCGGAGTTTTCGGTTACCATCCTCTCCGCGGCCTCGCGGTCCCCGGCCTGGGCCGAGCGGAGGCACTCGATGGTGTCGCCCTTCATTTTGCCCCGACGCGCGGCCTGATCGAGCGCACCATGGTCACAGTCGTGCCGCGGCCCGGCGACGAGCGCACGCGCAGCTTGTCCATGAAGCTCTCCATGATAGTGAAGCCCATTCCGCTGCGCTCTTCCCCGCCGGTGGTGAACAGGGGCTCCCGCGCCTTCGCCACGTCCTCAATTCCGCGGCCCGCGTCCTTCACAACTATCTCCAGCCTGCCCCCGGACATTATCCGCAGCCTCATGGATATCTTGCCCAGCTCGTCCGGGTAGGCGTGCACTATACAGTTGGTGACGGCCTCCGACACCGCCGTCTTTATGTCCCCCAGCTCCTCCAGAGTGGGGTCCAGCTGCGCCGCGAAGGCCGCGGCCGCGGCCCTGGCAAAGCCCTCGTTCACACTTTTTGACGGGAACTCCAGCTTTATGTAGTTTTCAGACTTCACTGCCTGCGCGCTCCTTTCACCAATATCATTCTGTCTATGCCGGAGGCGTCAATGACCCTCAGCGGCTGTTTTGCGGGATTTATCACCGCGGCGCGCCCGCCCATCTCGCGCATGCGCTTGTCCGTCTTGAGTATTACGGCTATGCCCGAGCTGTCCATGAAGGACAGGCCCTCCATATCCAGCGCGGTGTCCCGGGGCAAATATTCGTCGATAAGCCCGTCGATTTCGCGCATAGCCTCGCGCGCTCCGTGGTGGTCCAGCTCGCCCGACAGGCGTATCACGAGCTTTCCCGCGTCGTAGTCAGTCGATATGCGCATTTGTATCCCTCCCTCCGGGACATTTTAAAATATTTGAGCTGAAAAGGCTGTCGAAGCCCGGTGAGAAGCATATTTGCACAATTGGGGCAACACCCTGCGCACCGTATTGTGCATTACAACGAAATTGAAATAGGGTATTGCATATTTATTCATGTCGAGCTATAATTGGCGCATAATAAATCGGCCCACGCGGCCGGTATGGGGGCTTTACAATGAATAAGAATGATATAAAGAAAGTTGTTCTCGCATATTCCGGAGGGCTGGACACCTCCGTCATAATCCCCTGGCTCAAGGAGAACTACAACAACTGCGAAGTGATAGCCGTCTCCGGCAACGTGGGGCAGGCCGACGAGCTGGAGGGGCTCGAGGAGAAGGCGCTCAAGACCGGCGCCAGCAAGCTCTACATCGAGGACCTGACCGATGAGTTCGTGGACGACTTCGTGATACCCGCCGTCAAGGCCGGCGCGAAGTACGAAGACTACATGCTCGGCACCAGCCTCGCGAGGCCGGTCATCGCCAAGCGCCTGGCCGAGATAGCCATAGCCGAGGGCGCGGACGCGATATGCCACGGCTGCACCGGCAAGGGCAACGACCAGGTCAGGTTTGAGCTGACGCTCAAGCACTTCGTCCCCGACATGCCGATTATCGCCCCCTGGCGCGAGTGGAGCATAAAGTCCAGGGAAGAGGAGATAGCCTACGCCGAGGCGCACAATGTGCCGCTGAAGATAAACCGCGAGACCAACTACTCCAAGGACAAGAACCTCTGGCACCTGAGCCATGAGGGCCTCGACCTCGAGGACGCCGGCAACGAGCCGCTCTATGAGAAGAAGGGCTTCCTCGAGATGGGCGTCTCGCCCATGGACGCGCCGGATGAGCCGACGTATATCACGCTGGACTTTGAAGCGGGCGTCCCCGTGGCGCTCGACGGCGAGAAAATGAGCGCAAAGGACATTATCCTCAAGCTCAATGAGCTCGGCGGCGCGAACGGGATAGGTCTGCTCGACATCGTGGAGAACAGGCTCGTCGGCATGAAGTGCCGCGGCGTCTACGAGACCCCGGGCGGCACGATACTCTACGCCGCGCACGACTACCTCGAGACGCTCTGCCTCGACAAGCTGACCATGCACAAGAAGCAGGAGCTCGCGATTACCTTTGCCGAGCTCGTCTATGACGGCCAGTGGTACACCCCGCTGCGCGAGGCCCTCAGCGCCTTCGTCGACAAGACCCAGGAGCACGTCACCGGCACCGTGAAGCTCAAGCTCTACAAGGGCAACATCATAAAGGCCGGGGCGTGGAGCGACTGGAGCCTCTACAGCGAGGAGATAGCCACCTTCGGCGAGGACCACGTCTACGACCAGGCGGACGCCAAGGGCTTCATCAATCTCTTCGGCCTGCCGATAAAAGTTCAGGCGCAGGTTGACGCCAGGAACAAGAAGTAATAGAATCATCAGCAGACAGCCCGGCACGGGGCGGGATCTCCCGCCCCTTGTTTGGCTTATTCGGGGAGTGAGAGAATGGAGAAGCTTTGGGCAGGCAGGAGCGCGGGCGCGCTCGACAAATACGCCGACGAGCTCAACTCGAGCATAGGCATAGACAGCCGCATGTACGCGCAGGACATACGCGGCAGCATCGCGCACGCGGGCATGCTCGCCAGGTGCGGAATAATATCCCCGGAGGAGGGCGCGCAGCTGGTAGAGGGACTGGGTGGCATCCTGGCAGACCTGGAAAGCGGCGCGCTGAAAATAGACCCCGCCGCGGAGGACATCCACTCCTTTGTCGAGGCCGAGCTGACCGCGCGGCTCGGCGACGTGGGCAAAAAGCTGCACACCGCGCGCAGCCGCAACGACCAGGTGGCCGTCGACACGCGGCTCTATCTGCGCGACGAGTGCGCCGGGACCGTGGAGCTGATAAAGGACCTGATCTCCGCCCTCTGCCATGTGGCGGAGGCGAATCAGGACACCATAATGCCCGGCTACACGCACCTGCAGCGAGCCCAGCCCGTGACTTTCGCGCACCACCTGCTGGCCTACGGCATGATGCTCGCGCGCGACATCTCGCGATTGCGCGACGCGGCCGAGCGCATGAACGTCTCGCCCCTGGGCGCGGCCGCCCTCGCGGGCACGACACATCCCATAGACCGAGCGATGACGGCCAAAGAGCTCGGTTTTTACGCCTACAGCCTCAACAGCATGGACGCCGTGAGCGACCGCGACTACTGCGTCGAGCTCTGCGCAGATCTGTCCATTCTCATGATGCACCTCTCGCGCCTGAGCGAGGAGCTTATCCTCTGGTCGAGCTGGGAGTTCAGGTTCGTCGAGCTGAGCGACCAGTTCACAACCGGCTCGTCGATAATGCCGCAGAAGAAGAACTCCGACATGGCCGAGCTCGTGCGCGGCAAGACCGGCAGGGTCTATGGCGACCTCACGACGCTGCTCGTCATGCTCAAGGGCCTCCCGTTGGCGTACAACAAGGACATGCAGGAGGACAAGGAGGCCATATTCGACGCCTTTGACACCGCAAAACTCTGCCTCGCCGTGTACGCGCCGATGATAGCCACAATGAAGGTGAATAAGGAGAACATGCTCGCCGCGGCGAAGGGCGGATATATAAACGCCACTGATCTGGCCGACTATCTCGCCAAAAAGGGCGTCCCCTTCCGCACGGCCTACAAGCTCACAGGGCAGATAGTCGCCGACTGCGCGAAGAGCGGCAAAACTCTGGAGGATTTGACTTTGGAGGAGTACAGGGCGTACTCCGACGTGTTTGAGGCGGACCTGTACGGCGATATCTCCCTCGCCGCCTGCGTGGCCAGGCGCACGAGCGCCGGCGGCGCGGCCCCGGTGAACATCCCCGTACAGCTCGAGTATCTGAGAGGTGTTATAGATGACTAAGGTGTTCATAGATGGCAGCGCCGGCACCGCCGGGCTGCGTATACGCTCCCGGCTCGAGGGCCGCTCCGACCTGGACGTCACCGTCCTAGAGGGCGAGGCGCGCAAGGACACGGAAAGGCGCCGGGAAATGCTCAATTCCTGCGATCTCGCCGTGCTCTGCCTGCCCGACGCGACCTCGCGCGAGAGCGTGGCTATGATAGAAAACCCGGACGTGCGCGTCGTAGACACCTCGACGGCGCACCGCGTCGCCCCTGGCTGGGCCTACGGCTTTCCCGAGCTGAGCGCCGCGCGCCGCGAGGCGGTAATCACCGGGGGGCGCGTCGCCTCCCCCGGCTGCCACGCCGGAGGCTTCATCGTGCTCGTGCAGCCGCTCATAGAGGCCGGTATCCTCCCCGCGGACGCGCTGCTCACATGCCACTCGCTGACCGGCTACTCCGGCGGCGGCAAGGGCATGATAGCCGAGTACGAGGCCGCGGAGCGCCCCGCCGCCCTCGATTCGCCGCGCGAGTACGGCCTACCACAGATGCACAAGCACCTGCCGGAGATGGCGGGGATTTCCGGTCTCGAGCACTACCCCGTGTTCTGCCCGATAGTCGCCGATTTCTACTCCGGCATGCTCGTCACCGTCCCGCTCTTCGGTTCCCAGCTAAACGCGGGCTATACAATTGACGACGTGCGCGAGTGCTATAGGGCGAAGTTCACCGGCCCCGTCGTGAAGTGCGCGGAGGCCATGGACGAGGCGGGATTCATCGCCTCGAACACGCTCACGGGCACGGACTCCATGGAGGTCGCGGTCTACGGGAACGATGAGCGCATGATACTGCTCTCACGCTTCGACAACCTCGGCAAGGGCGCCTCCGGCGCGGCGGTGCAGTGCATCAACCTCATGCTCGGCGCGGACGAGACTGCGGGGCTGGTGCTGGCATAGGCCCATGCGAAACACGGGCGGAGTCCGCCCGTGCAAGAGCGATTTTCACAGAAAAGGGAGAGAAAGAGAAATGGTTGAGTTCATCTCGGGCGGCGTCTGCGCCCCCGCGGGATATAGGGCCGCGGGCATACACTGCGGTGTCCGGAAGAGTCGCACGAAACGCGATCTGGCCCTGATTTACTCCGAAAGGCCGGCCAGCGCGGCAGCGGTGTACACGCAGAACCTCGTCAAGGGTGCGCCGCTCACCGTGACAAAGCGGCACCTGGAAAACGGCGTGGCCCAGGCCGTCATCTGCAACAGCGGCAACGCCAACACCTGCAACGCCAACGGCGAGTATATAGCCGAGACCACCTGCGAGCTGCTGGGCGCGGAGCTGGGCATTCCCGCCTCGGACGTCATCGTGGCCAGCACCGGCGTGATAGGCCAGGAGATGAGCATGGAGCCCTTTGAGCGGGGCATCCCAGAGCTCGTCAGGGCCCTGGGCACGGACAGCAGCGCCGCCGCAGAGGCCATAATGACCACGGACACCAGTCTGAAGGAGGTCGCGGTAAAGTTCACCGTCTCCGGCGTGGAGTGCCGTATGGGCGGCATAGCCAAGGGCAGCGGGATGATACACCCCAATATGGCGACGATGCTCGTATTCGTCACCACGGACTGCGCCATATCCCCGGCCATGCTCCGGAGCGCCATCTCCGCCGACGTGCAGGACAGCTTCAACATGATAAGCGTGGACGGCGACACCTCAACCAACGACATGGTGTCCGTCATGGCCAATGGCCTTGCCGGGAACAGCGAGATATCCGGCCCCGGCGGAGACTACGACGCCTTCTGCGAGGCTCTGGCGGCCGTCACGCGGCGCCTCTGCCGGGCCATAGCCGCCGACGGCGAGGGCGCCACCAAGCTCCTGACATGCAGGGCCAGCGGCGGCGTGGACACTGACGCGGCCAGGATTGCCGCCAAGAGCGTAATCTGTTCCTCACTGCTGAAGGCCGCCATGTTCGGGGCCGACGCCAACTGGGGCCGCGTGCTCTGCGCCATAGGCTACTCCGGGGCGGACGTCGATGTGTCGAAGGTCGGCGTGGCCTTCTCCTCCGCCGCGGGCGAGGTCAGGGTCTGCGAAAACGGGGCCGGCATCCCCTTCTCGGAGGAGGAGGCCAAAAAGGTCCTCAGCGAGAGCGAGATAGATATACTTGTGACGCTGGGGGACGGCCCGGGGGAGGCCACGGCCTGGGGCTGCGACTTAACATACGACTACGTGAAAATCAACGGCGACTACAGGACCTGATTCAAACAGACGCGCCCAGGGGCGCATTCCGGGCCCCGGGCAGATTTAAAGAGGTGGAGTATATGGATAATTTCAACCGGGCGCAGATACTCGTCCAGGCCCTGCCCTATATCCAGGAATACTGGAACCGCGTGGTCGTTATCAAATACGGCGGGCACGCCATGAAAAACGAGGAGCTCAAGCGCCAGGTGATGGAGGACATAGTCCTGCTCCAGCTCGTCGGCGTAAAGGTCGTGCTGGTGCACGGCGGCGGCCCGGAGATAAACGACACGCTCTCCCGCATGGGTATGGAGAGCGAGTTCATCGACGGGCTGCGAGTGACCGACAGGGAAACCGCCGACGTGGTGCAGATGGTCCTCGCCGGCAAGGTGGGCAAGAGCCTGGTCAACCTGATAGGCACCAAGGGCGGTAGGGCCATGGGCAGCTGCGGCATAGACGGCCGCCTCGTGGAGGCGAAGAGCAAGAATCCCGCGCTGGGCTACGTGGGAGAGGTCACCTCCGTAAATATCGGGCCAATAAACGACCTTTTGGAGAAGGGCTACATCCCCGTGGTCTCCAGCGTCGCCTGCGACGCGCAGGGGAATGTCTACAACATAAACGCCGACTCCATGGCCGCGCAGATCTCCGGGGCCATGGGCGCGGAGTGCCTCATCTCCATGACCGATGTCCCCGGGATAATGGAGGACCCCGATGATATCTCCACGCTCGTCCACGTGGCGGACATAAATGACGCGGTTGAGCTCTTCCGCCGCGGCGTGATAAAGGGCGGCATGATACCCAAGGTAGAGAGCTGCATTGAGGCCCTGCTCTGCGGCGTGAAAAAGGTGTTCATCCTGGACGGGCGCGTGCCGCACTCCATATTGCTTGAAATGCTGACCGATGAGGGCAGCGGAACTATGATGTTGGGGGAGAAAAAATGAATATCAAGGAAATAGACGCCCAATATGTGGCCAACACCTACGCGCGCTTTCCCGTGCAGCTCCAGTGCGGCAGGGGCTCGCTCGTCTGGGACGAGGACGGCAGGGAGTATATCGACATGGGCAGCGGCATCGCCGTCAACGCCTTCGGCATAGCGGACGAGACCTGGGCCGCCGCCGTCTCCGCCCAGTTGGGCAAGCTGCAGCACTGCTCAAACCTCTACTATTCCGAGCCCTGTGCCCTGCTCGCCGAGCAGCTGTGCTCCCGCACGGGCATGAAGAAGGTTTTCTTCTGCAACTCCGGCGCCGAGGCCAACGAGTGCGCCATAAAGGCCGCGCGCAAATACTCCCACGACAAATACGGCCCCGGCCGATACAAGATAGTCACCCTGCTCAACAGCTTCCACGGGCGCACGCTCACCACGCTCAGCGCCACCGGCCAGAGCGACCTGCACGCCGGCTTTGAGCCCCTCACCCCAGGATTCATCTACACCCCGGCAAACGACTGCGAGGCCCTGAAGGCCCTTGTGGAGTCCGAGGACGGCATCGCCGCCTTCATGTTCGAGCTCATACAGGGCGAGGGCGGCGTCCAGCCCCTGACCCGTGAATTTGTGGACTACATGGCCGCCCTCGCGGCGGAGCGGGATATACTGCTCATCTGCGACGAGGTCCAGACCGGCAACGGCCGCACCGGCAGCCTCTACGCCTGGATGCAATACGGCTTCACACCTGATATTATGTCAACTGCAAAGGGCCTGGGCGGAGGGCTCCCCATAGGCGCCTGCCTCCTGGGTGAAAAGGTGGAGAACACCCTCTCCGCCGGCTCCCACGGCTCCACTTTCGGCGGGAACCCCGCCGTCTGCGCCGGCGCGCTGTCAATACTCGGCCGTGTGGACGACGCCCTCATGGCTGATGTACGCGCCAAGGGCAATTATATAGTCTCTGAGCTGAGCGGGGCCAGCGGCGTCAGGGGCGTAACCGGGATGGGCCTGATGCTCGGCATAGACACGGAGAAGGAGACGGCCGAGGTCGTGGCCGAGTGCATGTCGAACGGCGTGCTCGTGCTCACCGCCCACGGCAAGGTCAGGCTGCTCCCCGCGCTCAACATACCCATGGAACTGGTGGAAAAAGCCGTGGCGGTCATCAAGGCCGCCTGTGCCTGAGGAGGTAACAGATGGACTTAAAGGGAAGGGATTTCCTGAAGCTTTTGGACTTCAGCGGCGAGGAGATACTTTATCTGCTCGACCTGGCCGCCGAACTCAAGGAAAAGAAGAAAAAGGGCGTGCCGCACAGGCTCTGCGAGGGCAGGAGCGTGGCCCTGATATTTGAAAAGACGAGCACCCGGACGCGCTGCGCCTTTGAGGTCGCGGCCCACGACCTTGGCATGCACGCCGTGTACCTCGACCCCTCCGGCTCACAGATAGGCAAGAAGGAGTCCATCGCGGACACGGCGAGGGTGCTCTCCGGCATGTTCGACGGCATAGAGTACCGCGGCTTCGGGCAGGAGATAGTAGAGGAGCTGGCGCGCTACGCCTCCGTGCCGGTCTGGAACGGCCTGACAAACGAGTTCCACCCCACTCAGATTCTGGCCGACATGCTCACGATACGTGAGCACTTCGGCGATCTCAAGGGCCGAAAGCTGGTCTATATGGGCGACGCCCGCTACAATATGGGCAATTCGCTGATGATAGGCTGCGCCAAGCTGGGCGTCAACTTCGCCGCCTGCGCACCGGCCGAGTATTTCCCCTCCGAGGCGCTGATGGACGCCGCGCAGGAGGTGGCGGCGGAGACCGGCAGCGTCCTGGAATTCTGGACCGAACCCGAAACTGCCCTGAGAGACGCCGACGTGGTGTACACCGACGTCTGGGTGTCCATGGGCGAGCCGGAGGAGGTCTGGGACGAGCGAATAGGGGCACTCCTCCCCTATCAGGTAAACGCGAAGGCCATGGGCCTCGCCAGGCCGGGGGCCATATTCATGCACTGCCTGCCCGCCTTCCACGACCACAAGACCACTATCGGCCGCATGTTGGGCGAGAAATACGGCCTCGACGCGCTGGAGGTCACAGACGAGGTATTTGAGTCGCCCTGCTCCCTGGTTTTCCAGGAGGCGGAGAACAGGATGCACACGATAAAGGCCGTCATGGCTGCGACGCTATGAACGGACAATAAAAAACTCCCGCACCAGTGTTCCGGTGCGGGAGTTTTTGTTGTTTTTATGCTTTTATCTCTCGACAAAGCGCATGAGGATGGCCGCGGCCTGGGCACGAGTCGCCGTGCCCTGCGGGGAGAGCGTGCCGCCGCCCATGCCGGTGATGATGCCCTCGCCGAGCGCCCAGTTCATCGCGTCCACCGCCCAGCTCGACACGCTGGCGGCGTCCGTGAACGCGCTGATGCCATTGCCCGTCGCCGCAGGCGACCCCGCGTAGCGGTACAGCATCGTAGCCAGCTGCTCACGAGTTATCAGGCTGTTCGGATCCGTGCCGTCGCTGACGCCCTCGGCCATCGCCCAGCTGCGAGCCGTCTCCATCCAGCTCGCGCCGGAGACGCTCTGTCCGTCCATGCGCGCCAGCACGGCCCAGACCATAGCGCGCGTCATGCCCGTGTCGGGCTCGAACGTAGTCGCGGAGGTGCCCTCCATCAGGCCGTTGCTGTACACATACGCCACGTACTCGTAGAACCACTGGCCCTCGTTCACATCCGTGAACGGCTCGCTCAGCGCGTTCGCCTCCTCAAAGCGGACAGTCACGTCCACGGCGCCCTCAGGCATCACGAAGGTGTAGGTCGTCGCGTTCACGCGCGTCACTTCAACGCGGCCGTCCGGGCCGGTCACCGTGACCGAACCCACGCGGTAGCCCTCGTCGGGCGTGGCGGTGATAGTGACAGTGCTGCCGGCGGACGCGTTCGTCAGGCTAGTGGACGCCTCGCCGTTCGCCCCGGCCTCGACGTTTATCTCATACGTGTCAGGTATCTCTATCAGGTCCCACACCGCCGTGAAGGTCATGTCGGACGTGACGCGCACGCTCTCGCCGCCCTTGTAATAGGCCGAGCTGCCCAGCCTCCAGCCGTTGAAGGTGTAGCCGCTGCGCACTGGCGTGGGCAGGACATAGTTGTCGCCAGCGGCCACTATAGTGGCGCTTATCGGGCTCCTGCCGTCATTGTAATTGAGAGTGACCGTATATGTAGCCCCGGATGCGGGCTTGACACTCAAATCGGTAACTACCGCGTTGGGATTGCCGGCCGCGGCCTGCTGGGCCTCTGCGAGCGTGCTGAAATAGCTGTGCTGTCCATCGACCGTGACCTTAGCATTTGCCTCATTGGGGCTGTCGATATACGCGTCCACGCTGCCGCCGTAGGTACCGCCATTGATGGTCACGTTGGTCTTTACCGCCTCTATGGCCTCCTCGGTGGAGCCATAAACAGAGTCTTCCACCATTATTGTGACCTCGCCGGTTATCGTGCCGCCGTTCATCGTAAGAACACTCTGGTTGTCCGCGTAGGCAGTCTGATTCCAGAGGCCGAGCTCCACGTCGCCGTCAATGAGGGCGCCCTCATTGACCGTTACCCTGGCACCGTTCTGATAAGAGCTGGCCCAGCAGACGTCCATGGCCATGTCGCCCTCTCCGCCATTGGAATAGATGACCGTTCCGGCGTTGATGTTTATCTCTCCGTTGTTGTTGGAGAGTGTATATTCCTTGCCGGCAGTGTCGCGCAGCGGCCTGCCGTCGAGAACCACGTCCTCAAGCGTGAGGTTGCTGTAGTTCTGGATTACGATTGCCAGATTCGCAACACCATCCGGTACTATGGTGCCGTTCCTTATCGTTATGTCGCTGTTCTGCAAGAGCTGGAAGCAGTTCGTCGCATATTGTGGACCGGAGCCGACGCCGCTGTTCACCGTGTATGTGAACCCTCCGAGGTCAAATATCAGGTTGTTGCCGGACTGAACTTTGATGCCCGAGCCGGTGGCGTTCCTGACCAGCTTTATCGTGGTCGTGCCCTCTGTGCCATTGGCCGCGTCCACGGCGTCCTGAAGCGTGGCATACTGTTTCCCATCTATGATTGCAACGACGTTATCCGGTATGGTGTCAGCCGCAGGCTGCCCGTCTATGCTGCTGTTCACCACTACCGTGTCCTCAGTCACTGTACCGGTGACAGTGGCATTGACAACCGTACTGGTGCCCGAACCAGAAATGCTTCCGTCTACGACAGCCCCGTCGCTGATGAGCAGTGTATTATTGCTGTTTGCATTCACGATATCTCCGTTTATTACGGCATTTTCGGATATCGTGACCGTGCTGTCGGCTGTGCCAACATTTTTAATCCATATATCGCCATCAAAAGTTCCGCCCGAAATCTCGACTGTGCCTATACCATTGCTCCCGTTGTCCATAGTCTGGACGGCATCTCCGCCGTTTCCGTTGAAAGTGCCGCCAGTTATGGTGAGCTGGCCCTTATCCACAGTGTCATCAATATAGCCATTCAGCACGACGCTGACAGCAGTGCCCTCATCTAGGGTAAAGTCTCCGCCATTGATCTCGGCCACGTTCCAGTTCAGCACCGCCGCCTGGGCAATATTTGTGAAAGTGCCGCTATTTATTGTGAGAACACCGTAATCGTCATTCTTTATGGTATTCAGGCCGCCGGAAAACAGGCCGCCATATATCGTCATCTCAGCGGTGCTATTTTGTCCGCCGTTGCGGATCAGGCTGGAGTAATAACCGCGCGTGCCGCCGTTCACCCTGCCGTCCTGCTGAATGGTAACGCCATCATATATGTACATAGTCCCATAGTTTGCCACGGTGTAGTAGGAATTGCCACCGTTAGCATAGGGATTAAGCGTACCAGCTTCATGACTGCGGTCAAATGTACCGCCCTGAAGCGTGGCAGTGCCGTTATTGACCAGCGCGGCCTTGCCGTGGTTTACGTTATCCACCTTGCCGGTCTTTTCCGCGCTGCTGTCGATGACAGTTAGAGTACCCCCCGCCTGTACGACAATCGTGTGGTCGTTATCACTGTTCGTCAGGGTGTACCCGTTAAGGTCAAGCGTTATATTCTCTCCGCTTGTGACCGTCAAATGACCCGAATAGCTGCGATCCAGCGTAATGACGTTATTCTCCGCTTCCGGCAGGTCCTCAGCCGCAGCGCCCACCACGCAGAGCGCCGCCACAAGGCAGAACGCCAATAACGTCACGAGAACGCGCTTTTTCATGCTTATTCCCCTTTTCATAAAAGTACTCAGAGCTTACTCACTTCATCTTTGTAGATGAAGTGAAAACGGCGTACGCCGTTTATTTATCACAGACAATATTATCATAATGTCATTTATGAGTCAACATGAATTGTGCACAAAACGTCGAATTTTACACATGTCCGCCGAACGCCCCGGCCCGGGCGCCCAAAAAGAGCGCCGCCCATTCCCGGGCGGCGCATAGTTTTGAGGAGTCGAAAACGAAGAAGCATCCTTGCGAGTCTTATAATAGAATATAAATGTTAAGCAGACAAGCCGGAAGCTGTTACAAAAGTATTGAATGGACTTATTTTTCAGACTCCGCTCTCGCCGTAGTTGGAGAGCACCCGGGCGCTGGGGTCGTCCACGTCGCAGCCCGGCCAGCTCCTGTTGGGCATCCAGAAGTCCTTCACCATCCCGGACTGCCCCGGATAATATTTCTCGAAAATCTCCCGGTACAGCAGGCTCTCCTTCGTGAAGGGCTGGGCGTGGGCATACATGGCGCGGCGGCGCTCAAATTCCTCGTCCGTATACAGCTCCCCGGCGTACTCCTTCAGGTCGTCCACCATGGAGTGGCCCACCGCATCGGAGAAAGCGGCCTTCTGCCGCCAGAGCAGGTCGTCCGGCAGCCAGCCCCCGCGCTCAAAGGCGTGGCGGAGCAGGAATTTGCCTATGCCCCGCCGGTTCATCTTCAGGGCCGGGTCGAGCGTCATCACATAGCGCGCAAAGAAGATGTCCCCGAAGGGCACGCGCGCCTCCAGGCTGTTCACGCTGATGCAGCGGTCTGCCCTCAGCACGTCGTACATGTGTATCTCGTCTATGCGCTTTTTCGCCTCGCGCTGGAACTCCTCCGGGTTGGGGGCGAAATCCGTGTACTTGTAGCCGAAGAGCTCGTCGCTTATCTCGCCGGTGAGCAGCACGCGGACGTCAGTCGTCTCGTGTATCGCCTTGCAGCAGAGATACATGCCCATGGACGCGCGTATTGTGGTGATGTCATACGTGGCCAGGGATTTGATGAGGAAGTCCAGGGTGTCCAGCACTTCCTGGCGCGTCATTATGACCTCCGTGTGCTCCGCGCCCAGGTACTCCGCGGCGCGGCGGGCATATTTCAGGTCGATGGCGTCCGTGTCCATGCCTATCGCAAAGGTCCTTATGGGTTTGGGGCTCAGGCGCGAGGCTATCGAGCAGACCAGGCTGGAGTCCAGCCCGCCGCTGAGCAGGAAGCCGAGAGGCGCGTCCGAGTCCAGCCTCTTGTCCACCGCCTGTATCAGCAGTTCGCGGATGTGGCGGCAGGCCGTCTCCTCGTCGTCGGCGCAGTATTCCTCCACCGTTGTCAGATCACTGTAGCGGTGGAATTCGCCGTCCTTCCACCAGCATCCCGGGGGGAAGGGACGTATCTCCGGGCAGATTCCCACCAGATTTTTGGGCTCGCTGGCGAACGCAGTTCCCCCTTCGGGCAGCTCTCCGTAATACAGCGGGCGTATGCCCAGGGGGTCGCGCGCGGCAATGAAGCTGTCCGTGGCGGCGTCGTATATTATCAGCGCGAACTCCGCATCCAGCATGGAGAACATGGCCGGGCCGTATTCCCTGTACATCGGCAGCAGTATCTCGCAGTCCGAACCGCTCTTGAAGCGGTAGCCCATGCTTATGAGCTCCGTCTTTATGGGGCGGAAGCCGTAGAGCTCCCCGTTGCAGACGAGATAGCTGCCCCCCAGCTCGAACGGCTGCATGCCCTCCGGCGTCAGGCCCATTATGGCCAGGCGGTGAAAGCCCAGCCACCCGCCTCCGGCCTCTCGGAAAAAGCTCATGTCCGGCCCCCGCGAGGCCGTGCGGGAGAAGCCCTCAAGGGCCAGTTCCTCCGGGATTGTGCGCTGTGTAAAACCTATTATGGAACACATATCAATACTTTATCATGTACTGCTCGAGCTCCCAGCTCGAGACCTGCATGCGGTAGGAGTCCCACTCCTTCAGCTTGCCCTCCACGTAGCGGGGGAAAACATGCTCCCCGAGCGTGGCGGCCATGAGCTCATCGCTCTCCAGCGCATAGACGGCCTCCTCCAGCGAGCC
>CALWYN010000109.1 GCA_944385755.1 uncultured Oscillospiraceae bacterium | reverse complement strand
CGACGTTCGCGCCCCTCTGGGTGACCATCTGCAGCCTCTGGACGTCCGAGACCCCGCCCTGGGGGTAGAACACCAGTATCCTTGTGCCCTCCACGTCCGCGAAGCCCTCCAGCGCGGCCTTGCCCGTGTCGCCCGAGGTGGCGACGAGTATGCACACGCCGCGGCGCTCCCCGCACTTCTTGAGCGAGGAGACGAGCAGCCTGGGCAGCATCTGCAGCGCCATGTCCTTGAAGGCCGAGGTCGGGCCGTGCCACAGCTCCAGGTAGCCCGTATCGCCGTCCGTAAAGCGCACCGGCGCGGTCTCCGGCACGTCAAAATTGTCCCCGTAGGCCGCGGCGCAGAGCGCGGCGATCTCATCCGCCGTGAATTCCGGCAGGAACGGGGCCATTATCCTCTCCGCCCGCTCCCTGTAGCCGGCGGCGCAGAGCCCCGCCAGCTCCTCCGCGCCCAGGCACGGCAGGGAATCCGGCACATACAGTCCCCCGTCCGGGGCCAGCCCGCGGGCTATCGCCTCGGAGGCGCCGACGCGCCCCCCGCCGCCTCTAGTGCTCAAATACTCCATATCTCTGCACCTCATTCAAATGCGTTTTCAAGGTGGTTCAGCCTGTTTTCACCCTCCCGGGCATATATCTCTATCACGTCAAAGCGCGGCTGCAGCCCGCAGTCGTGCTCCGCCAGCCACTCCAGGGCCGTCTGCTTTATCCGCCTCTGCTTGGCGGCCGTGACGAATTCCCTCGCCTGCGCGAATTCTGCCCCGGCGCGGAGCTTCACCTCCACGAAGGCCACATAGCCGTCCCTGGAGGCGATGATGTCGATCTCCCCGCCGCGGCGGGCATAGTTCATGCCCAGCAGCTTATATCCCTTGGCCCTCAGATACTGTGCGGCCTCGGCCTCGCAGCTCCTCCCGGCCAGTTTTCTCCTGTCCATCAGTGCAGCTTCCTCAGGAATGAGAGGCGGTGTATCTCGCAGGGGCCCAGCTCGCGTATGGCCGCGTAATGCGCGGCGGTGCCGTAGCCCTTGTGCTTTTCAAAGCCGTATCCGGGGAACTTCTCCGCCATCTCTCGCATATACCGGTCCCTGGTGACCTTGGCCAGTATGGACGCCGCCGCGATGTCCGCGCAGAGGCCGTCCCCTCCCACGACGGCGCGGCAGGGGAAGCGTATCCCCTCCGTGCGGTTCCCGTCCACCAGCGCGAGCGAGGGGCGCCGCGGCAGGCCCTCTATCGCCCGGTTCATGGCGAGGTAGGTCGCCCCGAGTATGTTCAGCTCCTCTATCTCCGCCACGCTGGCAAAGGCTATCGACCAGCCGAGGGCCTTCTCTCGTATCTCGGAGTACAGCTCCCCGCGCCGCTTCTCGCTGAGTTTTTTCGAGTCGTCCAGCCCGGCAATCACCAGTCCGCGCGGCAGCGTCACCGCCGCGGCGCACACCGGCCCGGCCAGCGGGCCGCGCCCGGCCTCGTCCACCCCGCATATGGCCGTAAAGCCCTCGTCATAAACGGCGTTTTCCAGTTCCCAGAGGTCCTTTTCAGCTCTCATCCGGTCTCTCCAGCGTTATCCTGCCAAGCTTTCCGCCGCGGAACTCGTCCAGCAGCACGGCCGCCATGCGCCCGGTGTCGTACTCCCCGCGCCCGGCGAGGAAACCCCTGCGCTTCGCCGCGGCCTCCAGCAGCTCCCAGCCCGGCGCGTCCGGCGAGCTCAGGCCGTAGCGCCGCTCTATCGCCTCGGGATAGAGCTTCCCCAGCCTGACCAGCAGGTTCGCCGCCAGCGCCTCGCGGTCGAGCACATCGTCCTTCACCGCGCCGGTGACGGCCAGCAGCTCGCCCACCTCCTGCGAGTCGAACCGTGGCCAGAGTATCCCCGGCGTGTCCAGCAGCTCCAGCGTGCGGTCCACGCTTATCCACTGCCGCCCGCGAGTCACTCCCGGGCGGTCAGAGACTGCGGCGGCCTTCCGCCAGGCCGCCTTGTTTATGAATGTGGATTTCCCCACATTGGGTATGCCCAGCACCATGGCGCGTATCTGGCGCTTTGCCTGGCCTTTCTCCTCCCAGGCGGCTATCCTGTCCGAGAGCAGTTCCCTCACCGCCGCCGGGAAGTCGCGCACGCCCCTGCCGGAGCGCGCGTCGGTCTCCAGCACCGCCAGGCCGCGGGCCCTGAAATACGCCCTCCACTCCGCCGTGGCCGCCGGGTCCGCCTGGTCCACGCGGTTCATTATGACGAGCCTCGGCCTGCCCGCCGTCAGGCGGTCGATGTCCGGGTTGCGGCTGGCGGAGGGTATGCGCGCGTCTATCAGCTCGCACACGGCGTCCACCAGCTTCACGTTCTCCTCTATCATCCGCCCGGCTTTCGTCATGTGCCCCGGGAACCAGTGTATGTCTATTTTCTGATATCCGTTATCCGCCATAGTCGTTACCGAAATTCTTGATTGGGAACACGGTGTAGTACACCTTCCCCATTATGCACCTCACGTCCACGCAGCCTATCTGGGAATACCGGCTGTCCGTGGAGTGGTTCCTGTTGTCGCCCATGACGAAAACCGTGCCCTCCTCCACTGTGACGGGCCCGGAAAAGTCCAGCGACTCGGTCGTGGGCTCGGCAATATAGGGCTCGTCCAGCGGCACTCCGTCCACATAGACTATGCCCAGGTCAAAATCTATGTCCACCGTCTGGCCGCCCACGGCTATTACACGCTTCACCAGCGGCTCCTCGCGGTAGGCGTCCTTGCGGAAGACTATGATGTCCCCCTGCTTCGGCTCGTAGAAGATGTTGCTGACTATGACCTTGTCGCCGTCCTCCAGCGTGGGGTACATGGAGGAACCGACCACGTCCACCAATCTCAGGCCGAATGAGAAGAGCAGCACGCATATCACCAGCGCCGCGACTATGCACTGTATCCAATCGTATATCTCCGAGCGGGCGCTCTCCGGGCGCTCACCCTCTTTTTTTATATCCCGCGCCGCTTCCGGCGCCGTTTTTTTCTGCTTCATTGAGACACCATGCTCCCCAACCTGTCAAATGGAAGGATCCTGAAATATACGCGGCCCAGTACTCCGCGCTCATCCACGCAGCCCAGGCGGGCGTCGCGGCTGTCCTTGGAGGCGTTTCTGTTGTCGCCGAGGACAAAAAGCTCTCCCTCCGGCACGGTCACCGGGCCAGAAAAATCCAGCTCGTTCAGCGTCAACCCGGCAATATACGGCTCGTCCAGCGGCGCTCCGTCCACATAGACTTTCCCCAGGTCAAAATCTATGTCCACTGTCTGGCCGCCCACTGCTATAACGCGCTTCACCAGCGGCTTCTCCAGATAATCATCATCCCGAAAAACGATTATATCTCCCGGCCCGGGCTCGCCCCACATCCCCGAGATGACGAGCAGATCCCCGTCGTGCAGAGTGGGATACATCGAGTTGCCGTCCACCACCACAAAACGCAGCGCAAAAGAGAACAGCAGCACGCACGCGGTGAGCGCGAGGACCAGGCACTGCATAAGGTCGTAGGCCCATCCCCGCAGCCGTCCGCCGCGCTCCGCCATAAACAACAACTCCTCCGCGCCAGTCTATCGTTTTATTATACAATATCAAGTCAATACCTTCAACACCCAGGTTGTTAAAGATTTGTGCCCAAGGTGCTCATTTTGCGCGGCGGACCGGCGGCGTACTCCGCCGCCCAGTGCCGCAGCGCCCCCTCGGCGTTGATGTCATATCGGCCGCTCGTCTCGAGCAGCATGGTGTCCGGGTCCTGCGCGAGAATGGAGCGCAGGGCCTCCCCCTCCTCGTTCACCGGGCGTTCGAGGGCGCCCACGCAGGGCGTGCCGGAGAACAGGAACCTTATCAGGGCCTCATAGAGCTCCGGCTCCGCCAGCTCCGCGCCGCCCAGGCCGTCTATGACGGCGAAGCGGGCCCTCGCTGCCTCCGCCAGCCTTTCCGCGCAGTATTCGGCCAGCTCCGCTCCGGGGCGGGGAAAGCCCTTCCTCTCCCAGCCCGAGGGCGAACTCACCTCCAGCCGGGAGCCGTCGCGGCGCAATACGAGGCCGCCGGCCCGGCGCAGGTCCGAACCGACGGCCTCCTCGATAAGCCGCGTCTTCCCACAGGCCTCCGGGCCTGTCAGGAACAGCCGCCTCCTCACTGCGCGTTCCTCTCCGCCCGGTGCAGTATCATCTGTCCGGCGATTGATATCGCTATCTCCGCCGGGGTCTCGGCCTTTATCGCCAGACCTATCGGCGTAGTTATCCTGTCCAGCTCGGCATCGCTGAATCCCTCTTCCCTCAGCCTGGCCCTCACGCCGGCCGCCTTGTGCCGGCTGCCGATGACGCCTATATAGCAGGCGGGGGTGCGCAGCACCTGCGCCTGTACCACGGTATCGAAGGCGTGCCCGCGCGTCATCACGCACACATAGTCCTCAGGCCCTATGTGCACGTAGTCGGCCACCCGCTCGAAGTCTATCAGCAGCACCTCTTCAGCCGCCGGGAAGAGGGCGGGGCTGGCGAATTCCGGCCTGTCGTCCATCGCCACGCAGCGGAAACCCACATGTGCCAGCACCGGCACCAGCTCCTGGGCCACGTGTCCGCAGCCAAAGACATAGACGCGCCCGGAGGAGTTTATCTGCTCCGCGTAGAACTCCCGCCCGTCCCGCGCTGCGCTGGCGGGCCTGCGCGTCATCAGCTCCCGCGTCCACTCGGGGGGCTCATACGGGAATAATCCGCCCTCCGAGGAGTAAAGGCTCAGCCTGCCCCCGTCGGATATCTCGCTCAGCAGCCAGATGTCCTGCCCGGAGGCAAACCTTCTCTCCGCCTCTTCGGCCAGGGCCAGCGTCTCCGCGTCGTGCGCGGGGATATAGCGGAAATACACCCTGACATCTCCCCCGCATATCATGCCCAGATTCTGCACATCGTTTTTTGTCAGCGAGAAATCATGGCTGCCGCTCCTCTTCTCTTTCAGCACTTCGGCGGCTATCTGCTCCGAGCGGTATTCCACCGCCCCGCCTCCTATCGTGCCGCATATGCGCCCATCCCCGCCGACGAGCATCCTGGCCCCGGCGCCCCTCGGCGTGGCGCCGGAGGAGGCCACCACTGTCACGAGCACCAGATCCTCCCCGGCAGAGAGCCTGCCGGAAATGGTTTTGAACATCTCTTTCATATCTCACTCATCCTTTCAGATATCATGACACCGCAGAGGCCGCCTCTGCGCACGTTCCGCTCAGGTCTCCGCCCCGCCGTCCCTGCCGAACAGGGCCGCGAAGTGCCGCCCGAACAGCCTGTCGGCCTCCGCGCGCAGCTCGCGCTGAAAGCCCTTGTAGCTCTCCAGCAGTTCTTCCCCCTCCACGGTGAGGCAGCTGCTCCCGCCTCTGGCCCCGCCCTGGGTCCGGTTTACAACCGCAAAGCCCAGCTCGCTCTCAAGCAGCTTTATGGTGTTCCAGCCCGAGGAGTAGCTCATCTGCATCCTCTGGCAGGCCTCCCGCACCGAGCCCGTCTCGCCTATCAGCTGGAGCAGCATCGCCGCCCTGTCGTCCAGGAAGGTTTTCTGCCTCGCCACCGATATCTGCAGCACGGGGCGTATGAGCTGGCTGTTGTGCAGCTCCAGCAGCTGCCTGTAGTCCTCGGGCGTGTCCGCGTCGTGGAGTATTCCGGGGTCGGGCACGCTCACCAGCGTCTCCTGCACGCCGCAGCGGTCGAGCGCCCCCTTCAGGCCGCCCTCCCCGCTGTCGCCAAACAGCCTGTCTATCACCCGGACGGACATCAGTATCGGGTGCCCCCTCTCCCCGCCGCACACGGGGCAGGCGTACTCCGCGCCCGAATCCAGCAGGGCCTTCACGGTGGCCGCCGTGAAGAGCGGCACGTCCACCGGCGTGAACAGCACCCTGTCGCACTTTCCGCGCATGTATTTCAGGCCTATCAAAGCCGAGTCGAACATCTCCGTGGTGCGGTAGGCCTCATTGCGCAGGAAAACAGCCCCGCTCCTGGCGAGGTGCCTCTCCAGCTCGTCGGCGTTATACCCCGTGACCACCACGACCCGCGAGGCGCCGGCCTGCCGCAGCGTCGCCACGACGCGCTGCGCCACGGATATCTCCCCAATGCTAAGCATGGGCTTGAAATCCCCCATGCGCGAGGACATGCCAGCGGCCACAACAACCGCGCCGGTCTCCATCCGATTTCGCCTCCCCAAGTGCATTTATTGCCCGTTATACGCCTGTTTTTGTGTTTTCTGCGAGATATAAATATCTCGAATTGTAAATCGAAACAATTTGACGTTGTTATCGCAAAAGTATAAAATTAACTGTGAAAAGATGAACGTATTTATATGGAATGCCCTCCGCAGGGGTCCCTGTCGGCGCCCCAGCCCGTCAAATCCTTCAGCTTTGCCATCCCCGCGCGGGTGAAGAACACCAGCTCCGCCGGCCGGCCGGACGCGTCCTCGCCGCGCAGGCGAAGGCAGCTCGCGGTCTCAAGGTAGTCAATCGGAAGAGTACGCCGGAATATCTGTCCTGTACCGGAGTCACGGACCTCCACTGTCACTTCAGATGCGCTGATCTCGGTCAGTTTTTCCATGCCGTATCGCCCCTTTACTCTTTATGGATATACGCTGTCATATGTAAGATAGCACATCCGGCCGCCATAGTAAAGCCCGCGTTTGGGTCTCCAGGCGCGAGAAGTATATTTGTCACAAAAAATATAAGGCAAGGAGGCAACTCAATGATTAAGAAAGTCCTTATGATTAACGGCGTAGAACGCACGCTCGTCATCGACGGGACGGAGACACTCGCGACAATACTGCGCGAGCGCCTCCTCCTCACCGGATGTAAGATCGGCTGCGGTCAGGGCCACTGCGGCGCATGCAATGTCATTGTGGACGGCAAGGTGACGAAGGCCTGCATCACCAAGGTCGTCAAGCTCCGCGATTACGCCGAGATAACGACCATCGAGGGCATCGGCACCGTAAACAACCTCCATCCCATCCAGGTGGCGTGGATGGCCTACGGCGGAGCGCAGTGCGGTTTCTGCAGCCCG
>CALWYN010000108.1 GCA_944385755.1 uncultured Oscillospiraceae bacterium | reverse complement strand
AAGAGCTAATCTCTTAGCTAAATTCAAAAGAATCTTCTCCGCTGCCTCCTCAGGCAGCTCAGAACCCTTCTCTGGTGCTTATTTGCATAAGCTTTCCTTACATTGTTTAATTTACAAGGTGCACTCGCACTCTACCGGCCCGCTCTTACGAATCAGGCACCCGGTGAGGTGCTTTGTTAATATAGCATCTCAACCCCCGCATTGTCAAGCATTTTTTTCACTTTTTTCGAAATTATTTTACCGCGTTCTCTATTACCCCAATACCGTCAATTTCACAGCTCACAACATCCCCTCTGGAGAGGTATCTGGGCGGGTCGAACCCCATGCCCACACCGGCCGGCGTGCCCATGGCTATTATGGTTCCGGCCTTGAGGGTAATGCCCTGAGAGAGCTCAGAGATGACATCCGCCACGCCGAATATCATGTTCCGTGTGTTGCTGCACTGCCTCTGCTCCCCGTTGACGCGGCTGCGTATGCCGTACTCCGGCGGCCAGGGCAGTTCGTCGCGCGTGACAATCCACGGCCCCATGATCGTATGCGTGTCGAGGCTCTTGCCGAAGTAGAACTGCTTATGTTCCTTCTGCAGGTTCCTGGCGGATATGTCGTTGAACACGCTCCAGCCTAGTACGTACTCCTCCGCCTCGTCCGTGCGCACGCGCACCGCGTCCTTCCCGATGACCAGGGCCAGCTCGGCCTCATAATCCAGGCCGTCAACTATGTCGAAGTGCCCGTCTATGAACTCCCCGGGGCCTATTATCCGCGAAGCCCTCTTGGAGAAGTACACGGCCTTGCCCCGGGCCTTCTCGGCCTCTTCCGCTCTCCAGCGCGCGGACTCCGCCCTGTGGTCCATGTAGTTCAGGCCCAGGCATATCACGTCCTGCGCGGGCTCGGGTATTGGGGCCAGCAGCCTGACATCCTCCAGCGCGACGCCCTCGCCTGCCATGAGTTCATTTCCGGGAAGTTCTCCTCCCAGCGACTTTATCAGCGTCAGCATGTCCGGGGCCGCCTCCCAGACGCGCACTCCGTCGGAGACGGCGGCGAAAGTCCGCCCCATATACTCGCAAGTCAGAAGTTTCATAAATATCCTCCGTCCCTCTATTTAATAAGGGTGATCTCCCCTATGAGCGGCAGCGGCCTGCGCCTGCCGCCCCAGGCGTTGCCAAGTCCCATACACACGCACACAAAGGCAAACAGATTTGCCACCCACATGAAGGGTATGAAATCAAATATGCCCACTATTACCCAGAGCAGGAACAGCACCAGGCCCTGGTTCACATGGTATTTCACAAACTGGCTGTTCGGTCTGAGCAGCCAGGGCAGGATGAACAGCGGCCCCAGATAGCACAGGCTCGCCATGCCGCGGTTCCTCTGCGCGTCCGAAGCATACTCGCCGGCGTAGTCCTTTTTGGAGCTTTTCCGCTCTCCGCTGGAGTAATATCTATCGGCCCCGCGGCGGTCCTCCAAGCCGGAATAATACCTGCCGGCCCCGCGGCGGTCCTCGACGCCGGAATAGCTCCCCTGCCCGCCGCCATAATCGTAACTCCGCTTATACCCTCCCGAGGTTCCGCCGCCGGACGCGGACTTTTTCCGCTCTTTTTCCGGGCCGGGCTCGGGCCGCGCCTGGGCGGCTGCGCCGCTGCGCTTTTTATTCTCAGACCAGCCGCAGGCCAGGCATTGATTTTCCCCGTCGGGTATATAGGCCCCGCATTCGCGGCAATAGCTCATATCTCTTCCCCCAATAGCGTATTAATGACATTATACTCCACAGCCGGGCCCAAAGCAAGCTTGCCGCTTGCCTTTTCTCGCCCCTTCTCCTATAATATATATTATATTGAATTTTTGGAGGTATTGGCATGGCCGACGGCACGATTATCCGGCCCGTGGCCCGCATACGCAGCGACTTCGGCGGCAAATTCGGCGTCCCGCGTCAGAGCGGCGTGGTGCCGGAGCTCATGGCCGACATAGTGTTCGAGCCGGAGTTCCGCCGGCCGGAGGCCCTGCGGGGGATAGAGGGCTTCTCCCACCTGTGGCTGATATGGGAGTTCTCCGAAAACGCCGGGCGGCCCTGGTCGCCCACCGTGCGCCCGCCGCGCCTCGGCGGGAATGTCCGCTTGGGCGTATTCGCCACCCGCTCGCCGCTGCGCCCGAACCCCCTCGGCCTCTCCTGCGTAAAGCTGGAGGCCGTGGAGCGGCGGGGCCCGGACGGCCCTTTGCTGCGCGTCTCCGGCGCGGATTTGATGGACGGCACACCCATTTTCGACATAAAGCCCTATGTGCCCTACGCCGACTCGCACCCCGAGGCCACCGGCGGCTTCGCCGCGAAGGGCTGGGAGCGGCGCCTGGAGGTGGAGATCCCGCCCGCCCTGGCGGCCCGCCTCCCGGCGGGGAAGCTCCCCGCCCTGGCCGGCGTCCTCGCCCAGGACCCCCGCCCCGCCTATCAGGACGACCCCGGCCGCGTCTACGGCATGTCCTTCGCCGGATTCGAGATTAAATTCACCGTTTCCGGCGGCGTCCTCACGGTCGTCGCCGTCGGGGAGGCCCAAAACTGACTTTTGCCCGCCCCGAAGCGCAAAAAGCCCGCCCGGAAATCCGGGCGGGCTCTTGCTTGTTGATGCTGGACGCGTTATCACGTCCGTGCGGGGTATCAGGCGAACACCGCCATGTAGTTCATCAGCACCTGCGCCACCTCGGCACGGGAGGCCGTGGCGGTGGGGGCCAGGACTCCGCCGCCCTGGCCGGCGATGATGTGCCTGCCGACGGCCCAGTTCAGGGCCGGCCTGGCATACTCGCTGGCTCTGGAGGCGTCGCCGAAGCCGCTCAGGTAATCGGTGACCACATTGGTGTCGTAGCCCCTGTACTGGGCGTAACGGCTGAGTATGGTCACCAGCTGCTCACGCGTGACGCTGCTGTCCGGGGCAAAGCTCGTGGAGCTCACGCCCCTGACGATGCCCTGGGCCTCGGCCCAGGCGATGGCCCGGGCGTAGTAGGCCGTGGTGGACACGTCGCTGAAGCTGCTGTAATCGCTCACCGCCGGCGAGCCCGCCATGCGGTAGAGTATCGTGGCCAGCATTCCGCGGGAGAGGTCGGCGTCGGGCGAGAAGTAATAGGTGCTCGTGCCCTGCATGATGCCCCTCTCATAGACGTACTTCACGGCGTTGTAGTACCAGGAGCCGCTGCTCACGTCGTAGAAGTTCATGTAGGTGGTCGACCTGAACGTGGCGCTCACCTTCACGCTCGTGCCGGGCATGCGGAACACGTAATAGTTCTCGCTCAGCTCGGTCACGTCCACGCTCCTGCCGAGGCTGTTGGTGACCTCGAGCGTGTCGAGCTCGTAGCCGGTGTCGGGGTCAATGGTTATGTAAACCAGATCGCCCTTCTCCGCGTACTTGGAGGAGACCTTCACGTCGCCGTTCTTGGGGTCGGACACGGTGACGGTCTGCCCGTCGGTGAAGGCGGCGTAGACTACCACGTCATACGCGGGCATCTTGAAGTAATATGCCCCGCGGGAGGTGCTGTAGTCGACGTCCACCTCGAGCCACTTGCCGTAGCTGCCGTGGACGGACTCATACCACCAGGAGCCGCCGTTGTAGTAGACTTTCAGGCTCGTGAGCGACTGCCCGGAGGAGGGGTAGGGGTAGATGTAGACCGTATCCCCGGCATTCGCGGACGAGCGCACGGAAATTGAGCCGTCGCCCTCCACTTCCTTGCTGATGCTGTACTTGCCGTAGCCGTCGAAGTCGGCATAGATGGTCACGTCGTCGTCGGGCATCGTGAAGTACCAGGTGTTGCCGCTGTAGTGGGTCACCGGCACCCAGCTGCCGCCGCTGGTGTAGGCCCAGATGTCGTAGTCGTCGTAGTAGTAGCCGCTGTCGGGCGTCACGGTGAAGTACACCGTCTCATTGGTGTAGGCCCAGCTCTCCACGCTTACGGAGCCGTAGGCCGAGTTGTAGCTGGTGTGTATGTAGTGCCAGTCGCCCCACCACCAGGCGCACTCCACGGTGATGGTGATGTCATTGTCGGGCATCTGGAACGAATACCAGCCGCTGCTGGGTGTCAGGAGCGTAGTCCCGGCCCAGACCCTCGTCACATAATAGCCGCGGTCAGGCGTGACGGTAAATCTGATGGTCTCGTCCGCCTTGCGGTCGGCGCCGCCTTCAATATATAGGTCGGCGTGCGGGGCACTGGTCAGTATCTGGTGCGTCTCCGGCTCGCTCTGTATCTCGCTGAACGTCGCGTGGACGGTCACATTGCCCGCCGGCATTCTGAACGTGCCGACATTGTCGGTGAAAGCCACATCTGTCCGCTGGGTTGCGCGCGTCATCGCGAATGTGGTGACGCCGTCGTCATAGGTGATGTAGCACTCCGTCAGCTCATAGCCCTCAGCCGGATACGCATACAGCGTCACAGTGTCGCCTACGGACGCGGATTCCGCACCTGCCAAAATATAGCCGTTGTCAAAGTCAGTCCTGGCGGGAACGTCGTAAGGCACACGTTCAAACGTAGCGGTTACTTCGACCCAAACTGGTCCAATGGTAAATGTACCTTTATTGGGGTCGGTCCCATCCATCGTTACATCAATTGTGTGTGCACTACTATACTCTGTAACCGTGAATTTACCCAGCTTATATCCCGGCTCAGGATAGGCCGTCAAGGTAATTGTCTTGCTGTCCTCATTACCTACCGAGATCGGGTCTGCCGTTACGGTGCCGCCAACGATTTCGTCATCCACAAAGACTCGCAGAGGAGATGACGTTGGGTTTATTGTCTCTGTCTTAAACCCTACACGGACCTCCACGTCATAGCCAGGCATCTCGAAAGTTTTATTAACAACCTGAACTGTATAAGTCTCTGTATTGGCCTCCCTGTACCATATCTCGGCGAGTTCATAGCCATCCGCTGCCGTGCAATTGACAGTGACAACTGTGCCCTCGGCGACATTGGAAAGCGTAGTGCCCGCTTCCTGGCCACCCACGCTTACAGTTGCGCTGCCCATATTTGAATCGTTAACTGCCACGGTGACCGTGTGGCCAGTTAGCTCCGGAACCGTCTCCTGTGTAGACTCTTCTGTGTCGGGGCCAGGAGTTGTATAACTACCAGTATCTTTAGGATCGGTGCCATCTCCCCCGACTGGATATTCCTCATTCGCCAGCGCCCCCACACCCAGGGACAGCATCAGGCACAGGGCCATGAAGAGCGAAATAATGCTCTTGGTTTTGTGTTTCATATTTTTTTACCTCCTTAAATAGTATTGGGCTCTATTACAAAATATTTGTTCTCTCAGTAAAGCCTTTGACATCTACCCCTCCTCCTAACTTTAATGAGTGGACTGTTCTATTTCTCTCTACACACACATGTTACCACGACTTGCCTCAGTATGCAACACCCGGAGAGAAATTTAATGTTTCAGATACGTTACACCCCCTGTTTGACGGGAAAAATCCCCCCGGTGTTCCGGGGGGACCTCCCATATCCGCGCGCCCGGGCGGCCCGCCCGGCGCGTTTCCCTTTTCCGGTGTGCCCGGAGGGCGCTCAGCTCTCTCCGCCCTCCGTGTCGTATTCGTACTTCCCGTATTTGTCCACGTCGTAGTCCATCTTGATGATGTCCCGCCGCTCCATTTTGTCGTAGTGCTTTTTCAGGAAGGGCTCTACGACGTAGAACAGCAGCTTGCCGTCCAAATCGAAGTAGAACACCGCGAAGAGCGCCGCGTAGAGCGCGCCCGCCCCCGCCGCCGCCAAGGCCAGTATCTTCTTTCCCTTTTTCATGACTGCGCCCCCTTACCAGCTCATGGAATCGTCAAAGTCGAGCAGCGACGGGTCCAGCGGCTCCTCGTGCATGACGGTGAACATATAGTCGTTTATTATCCTGCGTATCTCCGCCCGGGAGACCGTCCGGCTGTCCGGCAGGGCGTGCGGCATCCATATCGCGTGTATGTCCCTCTTGCGGAACTCGTCCTCGAACATGCCCACAATGCCCTGCATGCCCTTGCACTGGACCTGGTCGTACATCATCACCATGTCGCAGTGGAACTTCTCCATGTACTCCCAGACCTCAAAGATGTGCTTGTACCCGCCGACCGCCATGCGGCGCATGGGCGCCCACTCGTTGTAGAGCGCGAAGTCCTCCATGAGGTGCTCCCGCGTGTCCGTCCTCATGTCGATGTCGAACATCAGACTGTCCATATTGATGACCGTGTGCAGCCCCCAGCAGTTGTAAGCCCAGGTGCACCAGAACGAGTAATAGAGCGGGGCGCAGCTCCAGGCCAGGACGCGGTGCCGCGCCTCCGGGAAGCAGTTTATCTTCTTCTCGACGCACCTGTGGAGTATCTTCTTTACCTTTTTGTCCGTTATCGCCCAGATGTCGCGCCAGCCGTCCTGTGAGTAATATATCCTGTAGAGCGCCTGCGCCACGCCGTTCACGGGATAATACGGCGTGTTCGCCGCCACGTCCCATTTCTCGCGCTCAAAGCGCGTCAGCTCGTTGTACCGCTCTATGTACTTGACAAACACGTCGTAGTCGAAGGGCACTCCGGTCTGTTCCTCTATGAACTTCCAGCACTCCTCTATCTCGCGGCGGCAGTGCTCCTGCACCAGCGGGTCGTCGAACTGCATGGGCTGCGGCATGGCAAAGAGGGGCTTGTCGTAGGCCCAGTCCTGCAGTATGCTGGTGCCCACCGAGCCGTCGCAGGCCTCGTTCGACGTTATCAGGAAGGGGAAATAGTCCGGCATGTCGTCCAGTATGGAGAGCCCCGCCTCGGCCTGGCACATCGGGCAGGGGTCGCCCGGCAGGCCGATGGACTGCGCCGCGTCTATATAGTTGAGCACGGTGTGGCAGTTGACATGGCAGGTGACGAAATACGGCACCATCTGCAGCGGCACGTCGTCCATCACGTCCCGCCAGGGATAGAAGATGGCGCCCGCCACGGTCTCGTCATGGGCCATGGTCTTGTGCCAGAGCTCGTTGCGCTCCCCCTTGTGCAGGTTGGCGTCCGCGGCAAACATGCGCATGAACTGCCTTATCGTCTCGTTGGTCATCGCGCGGTAGTGCCACGCGCTCGCGCGCAGCGCCGGGCCGCGCAGGCCCTCGAATCCGCGGTCGAACCAGTGCATGACGGTCAGATAGGTCTGTCCCATCCAGCGGTAGCGCCATACGCCCTTCGCGAAGAGCACCGGCCCGCCATACCGCATTATGTCGTACACCATCATCCCGTAGTTGTAGAGCCATATGCGGTTGAAATAGTACATCGTGTCCTTTATGCCGCGCCACTCGCGGTGCTTATAAAGCCCCGTCTTGGGTATGTACAGGTCGCCGAGCCGCCGCTCCCCGTGGGGCTTGCCGTGGACGAAGTCCTTTATCTTCTTTTTCCATTCTCCCTTTCCCATCTCACTGTCCCTCCTGGATCTTTTTGATCTCGATGCTCTCGATGAAGGCCTGGAAGCGTGTCCTGAGCTGCCCGGAGGCGCTGTTTATATACTCCTTTTCAATTGAGCAGACGGGGATGCCGAAGTCGCGGTTTAGCACGATGGTGTCTATCGTCCTCTCGTAGCTCCAGTACTCGCAGAACTTGTTGGACTCGACGATTATCCCGTCGGCCCCGTACTCTCTGGCGATGTCGGCGAGCTGCTTTTTCCTCTGGCGCATGACGTGCTGCTCCATATAGCGCGGACACATGCTGGTGTCTATGTAGTGCCGGGCTATCGCGTCCAGCGGGCTCTGGCCCTCCGCCACCACGATCTCCTCGCGGCCCGGTATCGAGCCGTAGCAGTACCGGTCGGCCACCACCATCGCGCCGCAGCTCTCTATGAGCTGGGTGAACCCCGGGTCGTCGTTTTCACTGCCGGAGAGCACGACCTTGCAGCGGAACCAGGGGCGCGGCTCGCTCTCGCGCGTGCGGAGCTCCTCCGCCGTCTCCCGCAGGTAGGGCAGGATAAGATATTTGGGACATACCAGCGAGACAAGCTGTATCACATGGAACTCATAGCCCGTTATATTGGGGTTGGCCTCCTTGCGGTGCTCACCTATCTCGGTTATGAGCCTGCACACCTCGTTGTGCTGCCCGATTGCCCTCATGAGCGCCTCGTCCGAGGTATCAATGCCGAATTTCTCCGACAGCTTGTCGAGGACATGCGCCTGGAGCTGCTTTCTGAAATGCAGATAGCTGTTCTCCGTCTTTTTGAAGGGTACATCCGTGAATTCGCAGAAGAAATCCGGGTTTTTGATGACGTCCATCATCTGCAGGTGTTCCTGGAAGCGGCAGGTGACAGTGCAGGTCTCGGTAGCCATCTGGGCGTCGAGGAAGTTGTAGCCCCCTTCGAGCGCGCGCTCCAGGAGGCTCCTTCCGTAATGGCAGGTGCGGCTGGACATGTAATAGGTGGCTATGTCCGGGGAGGTGCAGCGCGGCGCGCGCAGCCTGACCCCAAAGCAGCCCTCCAGGTCCAGCAGTACTTCGGGCATAAAATAGCATGTGTACCCGAGGGCCCGCCTGCCCTCGGCCTTCGCCTGCTTCACCAGGGCGTTGTTCGCCTCCTGCAGCAGGTCCTCAAAATAGATAAGGTGCTTCAAATCTCTCATTTGCTACCCCCCAGGGCGCCCGTCGATTTGCCTATAACAGCTGTGCGGGCACCTCATTCTTATAGTTAAGGATACCAAATAGGTCGTTAATTGTCAAACATATTCTATCAACACAAGTCATATTTTTTGTCAGTTTTTCAAAAAATACTGGCTTCATATGTGTTTAACTGACACATTTTCAGCGCAGCTGGTCTAATCTTATTGGTCAGTCCAGCTGAACATAAAAAAAATACCCGCGCGCCGGCAGGGCGCGCGGGCTGTGATTTTCAACTGAGTTCCCGCCTCCGCCGGGGCGCTCAGTCCACGAAAATATATCCAGGATCCTCCGATTCGGAGGGCTGCTGCTCCTCGTATGGCGGCTCCACGGGCTCCGTGGGCGCCTCGGAGGGCTGCGGTGTCTCCGTGGGCGTTGGGGTGGGCGAGGGCGACGGGCTGGGGTACGCTATGTCCTCTTCGTGGTAGTGGTATTCGCTGTATGCCTCCAGATCCCGGCTTATCAGCTCGCCATCCGCGCTGTAAACGTTGCGGTAGGTCGCCGCCCGGTAGCCGGTCGCCGTCTCCGGATACTGCGAGTTGTTGTATACGGCCCAGGTGGAGTAGGTCATCTCCACATAGCTGCCGTCCACGTCCGTGCCTATGAACCTCACAGTGACGCTCTTCGCGCTCTCGTCCACGCTGGCCTCAATCCGTATCGGCCAGTCGCGGTTGTTGGTGAATTTGAACTCAGGCCCGCCCCAGCTGACGGTGGCGTCCATGCCCGGGTTTACATAACTCACCGGAAAGTAGTGGCAGGTCCGCGTGTCAATCTGCAGATTGGAGAGCAGCGCGGCATAGTAAACCATGGAGGACACCTGGCAGATGCCGCCGCCCACCTCCTGCACCACCTGACCGCCCGAATAGGCCCCCGCGGCCTTGTATCCGCGCTCCGTGGTCCTCTCACCCAGGGCGTCGTTGTAGGAGAACTGCTCTCCGGGGGCCAGCTCCAGGCCGTTTATGCTCTGTGCCGCCAGCACCACGTTGTCTATCCGGTTCTGCGTGCTGCCGTACAGGTAGGTGACGACGCTCGCCAGCTCGTCGCGGTAGAGCATCTCCTCCACGTCCTCCGTCGTCAGCTCCGGCTCTGTCACGGTCAGCGGGATGACCACCGTGTCGCCGTACTCCGCCGCCTCCCAGAGGGCGGCGGCCTCTTCCCTGTCGAAGTCGAGGCCTGTCACGGACTCCACGACTTCCCCGGTCTCCGTGTCGTAATACGCATCGGCCGCCTCGCGGTGGACGCTGCTGTAGAGCTCCTCCACATCCAGCGCCTCCCCGCCGTCCACCGTGACCTCGTATTCGCGCTCGCCGTAGTCGCGCTCTTTCAGTGCCTCCACAATGACCGCGGTGACCTCGTCAGCGTCTATGTTGACGGCCTTGGCGCCCTTTATGACCCGCACGCTGTCCTCGCCTATCTCCAGCCCGGAGCCCATGAGGTCCTCCCTCACCCCCGCCACAGCCGGCTCCACCAGATTGCGTATCAGGGCCTCGTCAGGTGTTATGTCAACCTGAACTTCCGTCCCACCGAAAAGGCCGCGGAAATACGCCGTGACACAGCTGAGTATATTGCCCCCGTGTCCGCTCTCGTACGCGGCCTCGGCCGCGTCCTCGGCGGTGTATTCGGCGCCGGCCTCCGCGGCCGTGACGGTCAGACTGTGACCCGCGGGGAGCAGCAGCGTCACCTCTCCGCCCGCTCGTTCCCAGCCGGCGTCGCGCAGCGCCTGCGCCGCCTCCGCGCGGGTCAGGCCGCCGAGGTCTATGCCGTCCACGGACGTGTTGGGATAAATCGTATCCGTGCCTGAGATATACACCCCGAAGCCCGCCGCCCCGGCCATGAGCACGGCTATGACAACCAGGGCTATTATCAGCCCCCTGGCCGCGCCGCCGCGTCTTTTGGGCGCTTTCTTCTCACCGGCCGGCTGAGCGGGCTCTGCCGCCCTGTTTCCGGCGGACCTGGCCTGCTTTTTCCTGGCCCTCGACTTTTTATTCCCGGACACGGCGGCAAAAGATGCCGTGTCCTCCAGATGGCTGGGGGCCCTTTTGCCCCCCGGTTTACCATACAGCTTCATGCCGGAAACCTCCGCTATTTTCTCCCGCGCCTTTTCTCATACATCTCTCTGAAGAGCTCCTCCTCGCCGGGCGGGAGTTCTGTTTTTTCCTCCGCGTCGAATGCCGCCTTCATCCAGGGCGTTACGGCGACGCGCCCGCTCGACTGGGATTCGAGCAGCGCCCCTATCAGCAGATTGGAGAGGAGGAAGCCCGAGGGGGTGAAGTGCCAGTTGCCCTCTTCCTCCTGCACGGCCCAGCCCTTCCGGGCGAAGAGGCGCAGAGTGTCGCCTATGGGTTTGAAGTCGGCGAGGCATATGCGGGTATATTCCTCCGCGCTCACCCCGCGCACCGTCCTCATGCCCAGCATGAGGTACTCCGACGAGCGTTCGAGCGAGGTCACGCTCTCGTACTCGTCCACTATCTTCTGGTCGCCCAGCACGCCTACGATATAGGCGTCGGCATCCCGGACATAGCTGAAGCGCGCGCCGCCTATGCAGGAGTGAGCCCCCGCGCCGAAGCCCAGGTAGTCCTTCAGTGTCCAGTAGCCGAGATTGTGCCGGCTCTCATAGCCCTTTATGGCGAAGTTCGAGACCTCGTACTGCGCGTAGCCGTAGTGCGCCAGCAGATCCACCGCGTAGAGGTACATGTCAGCCTGCTCGTCGTCCGAGGGGAGGAAGGGCGAGCCCTGGTATTTGTACATGGGCGTCCCCTTCTCCAGCGTCAGGCCGTAACAGGAGATGTGTTCCGGGCGGAGGTCTATGGTTTTCATCAGCGTGTCCGCCCAGTCGGCTCTCGTCTGGCTGGGCAGCCCGTATATGAGGTCGATGCTCAGATTGTCAAAACCGGCCTCTCGCGCGGCCTGTACGGCCTGTTCCACCTGGAGCCAGTTGTGGCGCCTGCCTATGAGCTTCAGTATGTCGTTGTTGGACGACTGGGCCCCCAGCGAGATGCGGTTGAAGCCCTCTTTATGCAGCAGCTTGAGGTCTTTCAGCCGGGCGCTGTCCGGATTTGCCTCCAGCGTCACCTCGGCGTCGCGCCGGACGCGTCCGCTGTTTTTCAGCTCCGACCAGAGCTCGGCCAGCCTCTGCGCCCCATAATAGCTGGGCGTGCCCCCGCCGAAATAGACCGTGTCCACTTCGTAACTCTTGAGTGCGCCGTAGCTCTCCCTTATATGCGCGACGAGGGCGTCCTGATACTTGGGCATGAGCCTGTCACAGCCTGCCAGGGAGTAAAAATCGCAGTATCCGCACTTGGAGGCGCAGAACGGTATGTGAATGTAGATGCCGAGGCTCCTGTACATATCTTACCCCACTTTTTGTGCCGCGGCGGGCGCGGCGGGCCTTAAATGCGTATTTTGCGCCGGCGCGGCGTCAATACCCTGTGCCGCGCCCATGCGCGCGGCGCCACGGTGACCCGCGCACCTTGCGCCGCGCGCGAAATTTCATAACTTTAAAACAGAGAGCAGACCTGCTCGGCATATTGTGCCGGGTCCGGCAACTCCTCGCCCGCTATCAGCAGCGCCTGCGAGTGGAGAATCTCCACCAGTTTGGCCGCCCTCTCGCGGTCCGTCCTCACCGCTTCCTCAAGCGCCCTGAAGGCCGGGCTGTCCGCGTTCAGCTCGAGGACGCGCGTGGCCTTCGGGGGTTCGAGCCCCGTGTCGGGCATTTTGCGGAAATAACGCTCCATCTCCAGCGTCACGCTGCCCTCCGTGGTCAGGCAGACCGGCGCGGAGACCAGCTTGTGCGAGAGGCGTACCACCGCCACGCGGTCGCCCAGCGTCTCCTTCACAAAGTCCAGGACGTCCTTGGACTCCTCCTCGCGCTTTTCTATGTCCGCCTTCTCCTCATCGGTCTCGAGGCCCAGGTCGTCGGTGACTATATTGCAGAAGGGCTTGTCCGCGTGCTTGCCGAGCTGCTGGACGATGAATTCGTCCACTTCCTCTGTCATGCAGAGCAGCTCATAGCCCCTGGAGCGCACGAGCTCGGCCTGGGGCAGGTGTAGGCTGCGCTGTATGGAGTCCCCCACCGCGTAGTATATCTTCTCCTGTCCGGCGGGCATGGCGTCCGTGTACTCCTGCAGCGTCCGGGTGGTGTTCGCGTCTACATTATATATGAGGAGATCGCGCAGCGACTCGACATTCTGTCCGTAGTTCGCCACGGCCCCGTAGCGGAGCTGCCGGCCGTAGTTGCGGTAAAACTGCTCGTACTTGGGCCGGTCGTTCTTGAGCATTTTTACGAGCTCGTTCTTGATGCGCTTGTTGAGGTTCTGGGCAATTATGCGCAGCTGCCTGTCGTGCTGGAGCATCTCGCGCGAGATGTTGAGCGAGAGGTCCGGGGAATCCACTATGCCGCGGACAAAATAGAAGCTCTCCGCCAGCAGGTCCGGACACCTCTCCATTATCATGACCCCGGAGCTGTAGAGCTGCAGTCCCGGCTCATAGTCGGCGCTCATGAACTCGAGCAGCTGCTTCCCGGGGATGAAGAGCAGGGCCTTATAGCTCACCTGGCCCTCGGCGTTCACACGTATGACGGCGGCGGGGTCGGTCGTGTCGTGGTATTTCTCCTTGTAGAAGTTCACGCAGTCCTCGTCGGAGACCTCGCTCTTGGAACGCTGCCATATCGGCACCATGCTGTTGACCGTCTCGCGCTCCGTGGTGGTCACCGTCTCATACTTGGGGCTGCCGTCCTCGTTCTTCTCCCCCGTCTCCTTATACTCCGGCTTCTGTATGTCCATCTGTATCGGCCAGCGGATATAGTCGGAGTACTTCTTTATCAGGCGCATGAGCTTCCAGCTCTGGAGAAAGTCGCTGTAACGCTCATTCTCGTCGTCCGGCTTAATATGCATTATGACATCCGTGCCGACGCCGTCGCGCTCGCACTCGCTGATGGTGTAGCCGTCCGCACCCTCGCTCTCCCACCTGTAGGCGGTGTCGGAGCCGTAGGCCCTGGATATGACCGTGACCCTGTCGGAGACCATGAATGCGCTGTAGAAGCCCACGCCGAACTGGCCTATGATGTCCACGTCCGCGCCGGATTCGCTGTTCCTGTCCAGCTCCCCCTTGAAGGTCATGGAGCCGCTCTTTGCTATGACGCCCAGATTCTGCTCAAGTTCCCCGCTTGTCATGCCAATCCCGTTATCCGAGACGGTTATGGTCCTGGCCTGCTCGTCCGCGGAGACGAGGATACGGAAATCCTCCCTCGCCATGCCCACCTTGTCGTCGGTCAGCGAGAGGTAGCAGAGCTTGTCTATGGCGTCCGAGGCGTTGGAGATGATCTCGCGCAGGAAAATCTCCTTGTGCGTATAGATGGAATTGATCATCAAATCAAGCAGCCTCTTTGACTCCGCTTTAAACTGCTTTTTGGACATTTATGTGATTCCTCCTAAGAATAATATACGGTTAAGCCGCTTTGGGGCAAGGTATTATTATAGCACGATTTTGCAGCTTTTCAATATAAATAGGGTAAATTCTGTTCTTCCGCGGCGCCGCGGCGATTTTTATTGCCTGGGGCCCGAAAGCGTTATATAATGTGAAAAGAATACCTGAAAGCGAGGGATGCGCCATGCCCACTTCCTGGCGGCGAACGCCGGAGGAGTTTCACAAGATATACGTCTCCAACACCGAGGCCTTTTACCGCGTCGCCGGGCGATCGACCGCGGCGGAGCTGGACGAGTTCATGCTCAAGTGCGCTCTCGGCCTCTGGAAGCGCGCCGGGGCGGTGACCCAGGAGCATGTAGAGGCGGCAAACCAGCTGTATTCCCGCGGGCGCAAGGCCGGGGAATGGCTGCTCTGGGACCTGACCTCCGCCGTGTGCAATGCCGCCGATGCGCTCCCTCCCATGTTCTTCTGGAGCCTGGCCGACAGGGACAGGCGCGAGGGCAGGGACTGCTCCCGGGTGTTCGTGCGCATGGTCACGAACATACTGCTCCATCTGGCCGCGGTGGACGACGATGTCTCGATGGCCGAGGCGGAGTATATCACCGACTGCGCCGACCGCCTGAGCGCCGTGTGCGATTCCGCCGGTGTAAAACCCTCCAAGGGCGCGCTGAACGCCGCCGATTTTGTCACCAGCGGCGAGCCCTCGTTTCTGGACAAGCACCCGCCGTCCGCTGCCGCCGCTCCCGGCGGGTCCCGGGACGGCGATGGGGCCTCCCGGGCGGAGGCGGAGGCGGAGGCGGAGTCCGCGGCCGGCGCCGGGGAAAAGCCCAGCCTGGAGGCTCTCATGGCGGAGCTCGACGGCCTCATCGGGCTGGAGGAGGTCAAGCGCGACGTCAAGAGCATGGTGAACCTCATGAAGGTCCGCCGCCTGCGCGAGAGCAACGGCCTGCCCGTGCCGCCCATGAGCCTGCACCTGGTCTTTACCGGGAACCCCGGCACGGGCAAGACCACCGTCGCCCGCCTGCTCGGTGGGCTCTATGCCGCCATAGGCGTGCTCGAAAAGGGCCAGCTGATTGAGGTGGACCGCTCCGGCCTTGTGGCCGGCTATGTGGGGCAGACGGCCCTGAAAACCCAGGAGGTCATAAAGAGCGCGCTGGGCGGCGTGCTCTTCATAGACGAGGCCTATTCCCTGGCCTCTGGCGGCGAGAACGACTTCGGCCGCGAGGCCATAGACACCCTGCTCAAGGCCATGGAGGACCACCGCGACGAGCTGGTCGTAATAGTTGCCGGCTACGACGGCCCCATGGAGAAATTCCTCGGCTCCAACCCGGGGCTGGAATCCCGCTTCAACAAATATATACACTTCCCCGACTATACCGGGGAGGAGCTGATGCGGATGTTCCTCCTGCAGTGTGAGAAGAACGGATATAAGCTCGCGCCGGAGTCGAGGGAAAAGGCCGAGGGCCTGTTCCTGCGGCTCTATGAGCAGCGGGACGGCAATTTCGGCAACGGGCGCACGGTGCGCAACCTCTTTGAGGACGCCGTGGTGAGGCAGTCAAACCGCGTGGCCGCGCTTGACTCCCCCGGCAGAGAGGAGCTCATGACCCTGCTGCCCGAAGATTTGGGACTGGAGGAGACGGAATGAATTACGATGCACTCAGGGCCTGCAGGCTCTTCCTGCTGGACATGGACGGCACCCTCTATCTGGGGGACGAGGTGTTCCCCGGCGCCGTGGACTTCATAGACACCCTGTCCGCCACCGGGCGGGACTACATCTATCTGACCAACAACTCCTCCCGCGCCGGCTCTGATTATGTAAACCGCTTGCTCCGTCTGGGCTTCCCCTGCGGGCCCCGCAACGTGTTCACCTCCGGCATGGCTACAGGGATGTATCTGTCGGAGAACTACCCGGATACCGGCGTCTACTGCGTCGGCACTCCCGCCTTCGAGCGCGAGCTGGAGAGCTACGGCGTGCGCCTGACCGACGGCGAGGACGTGGACTGCGTCTGCGTGGGCTTTGACACCACCCTGACCTATGCCAAGCTGGACCGGGCCGTGCACTTCCTGCGGCGCGGCGCGGCCTTCGTGGCGGCGAATCCCGACTGGGTCTGCCCCATGCCGGCGGGCGAGGTCCTGCCCGACTGCGGGAGCATCTGCGCCCTGCTCACGGCCTCTTCCGGCGTGAAACCCTTCTACATCGGCAAGCCCAACAGGAGCATGGTTGACATAATATCAAAAATGACCGGCGTCCCCAATGAGCTCATCTGCTGCGTGGGGGACAGGCTCTACACGGATATAGCCGTGGCGGTGAACGCCGGCGCCCAGTCCGTGCTGGTGATGAGCGGCGAGACGACGCCGGAAATCCTGGCCGGGAGCGAGACGCGGCCCGGCTGGGTGCTCCCCGATGTGGCGGAGCTGGGCAGGCTGCTGCGCTAATATTATGTAAACTTAATAGGAGCCAAAAGCGGGAGGGGCCTGCCCTCCCGCCGTGTTCAC
>CALWYN010000107.1 GCA_944385755.1 uncultured Oscillospiraceae bacterium | reverse complement strand
GCCTGGAGCAGCGCACCATGGCCGAGGTGATAACCAAGGTCCTCTACCCCGCCGACGACCACATCGAGGGCAAGACGCTGCGCCTGAAGCAGCAGTACTTCTTCGTCTCCGCCACGGCGCAGACCATAGTGCGCGAGCACCGCCGCCGCTGGGGCGACGTGCGCTCCTTCGCCGAGCACCACGTAATACAGATAAACGACACCCACCCCGCGCTCATGATACCCGAGCTGATGCGCATCTTCATGGACGAGGACGGCCTGGGCTGGGACGAGGCCTGGGATGTCGTCTCCCACTGCGTGGCCTACACCAACCACACCGTGATGAGCGAGGCGCTCGAGACCTGGCCGCAGGGCCTGGTCCAGAGCCTTGTGCCGCGCGTGTTCGAGCTGATAAGCGAGATAAACCGCCGCTGGCGCACCTATCTCACCGAGCACTTCGCCGGGGACGGCGCCAGGATAGCGCGCAACGCCGTCATAGACGGCGGCAAGGTCCACATGGCAAATCTCTGCCTGGCCGGCTGCTACATGGTAAACGGCGTCTCCGGGCTGCACGGCGACATACTCAAGAACGACCTCTTCCATGACGTGTACACGCTCCAGCCCGAAAAATTCACCTATGTCACCAACGGCATCGACCACCGCCGCTGGCTCTCGCAGATAAACCCGCGGCTGGACTCGCTGGTCCGCGAGCTCATAGGCCCGGACTACATCAAAAAGCCCGAGGAGCTCATAAACCTGCGCAGGTTCGAGCAAGACGGCGAGGTGCTGCTCCGCCTGCAGGAGATAAAGGTCTACAACAAGCTCGCCTTCGCGGATTACCTGCGCTCCGCCCAGGGCTTCGCCCTGAATACGGACGCCGTGTTCGACGTGCAGGTGAAGCGCCTGCACGAGTACAAGCGCCAGCTCATGTGCGCCATGCTGATTGCGCATCTGCAGGACCGGCTGCGCGACAACCCGAACCAGGACTTCCTGCCCCGCACCTTCATCTTCGGGGCCAAGGCCGCCGCAAGCTACCGCACCGCCAAGCGCATCATAGAGCTCATCTGTTCCCTGTCCGAGGACGTGAACGCCGACCCCGCCTGTAAGGGCAGGCTGCAGGTGTTCTTCGTGGAGAACTACCGCGTCTCGGTCGCCGAGAAGCTCATGCCCGCCGCGCAGGTGAGCGAGCAGATCTCCACCGCCGGAAAAGAGGCCTCCGGCACCGGTAACATGAAGCTCATGATGAACGGTGCCGTGACCATAGGCACGCTCGACGGCGCGAATGTCGAGATGTACGAGCGCCTGGGCGACGAGAACATGTTCCTCTTCGGCCTGAAGGCCCATGAGGTGGAGGAGCGCCGGCGCGGCGGGTACGACCCCAATGCCGTGGCCGAGTCCGACCCGCGGCTGAAGCGCGTGCTCCAGCGGTTCAACTCCGGCCTCGCGGACGGCAAGAGCTATGCCGACCTGGTGAGCAGCCTGCTCTACGGCGGCGACCAGTACATGCTGCTGGCCGACTTCGCCTCCTATGTCGACTGCCACGACCGGCTCTACCGGACCGCCGGGAACCGGCAGGAGTTCGCCCGCATGAGCCTCGTCAACATCGCGGAGAGCGGCATTTTCGCCGCGGACCGCGCGATACGCGAGTACGCCGAGAACATCTGGCGGCTGTAAGCCGCCGGGAGAGCAAAAAACGCCGGATGCTTCCGCATCCGGCGTTTTTCCGCCCCTGCGCCCCCTCAGTCCCGGCGCAGGGCCAGCAGGTCGTCGATCACTGCCTGTATATGTGCGCGCTGCCCGGTCGTGAGTCCGTCCGTGCGTAGCGACTGCCCGCTGTCCAGCCCCAGGAGATAGTCGGTCGAGACGCCGAACAGCCGCGCGAGGCGTACAAGCATGTCTATGGAGGGCTGAATGTTGTCGTTTTCCCAGTTCGACACGCTCTGCTTGGTCACACCCAGCTCCTTGGCCAGGCTCACCTGCGTGAGCCCCGCCGCCTGCCGCAGCGCCCTTATCCTCTCTGCCAGCATGAGGCAACACCCCTTAGTCAAATATTACAATACTAATGTACTGTAAACAGTTGACATATCTAAAATACTATAGTATATTAAAAATTGACTTTCGGGCGTATAAAAGGAGAGGAAAACACATGAACAAGCTAAAACGCGTCATCGCCATCGCGCTGGTCGTGATAATAGTCGCCTCTCTGCTGGCGACGGCGGCGCTTGCGGCGTCGCAAAGGCGCGTCAGCGGCACGGGCGGGACTGTCATCGTCGAAACAGAGAGATGGAAGGTTTGGAGGTTATGGAGCAAGCCCACCATTACCGTAAAAAACACCGGCAGCCGGAGTGCACATATTCAAATTTATGACTCCGACGGACACATGGTAAAGAATCTGACAAACCTAGCGTAGGGAAAATCGCACACTTTCCGCAACCTCGATTATAACGAAAAATACACGGTCGGTTATAGCACACACTCGATGTGGGGAGGCAAGATTAATCTTACGATCTCCGCTAAATATGGCAATATAAGATAGTCCGAATAGATCCGCCCGGAAGCCGTGCGGCCGGACTGCCGTATGCTGGCGGCCCGGCCGCTTTCCCGCCTTCGGCCCGCGCCTGCGGGCAGGCCCATTTTAAATCCCGTCAAAAAACCTCCGCGCCGGATGGCGCGGAGGTTCTCTGTTTCAGCTCCTGCCCGGCCGCGGGTGCGGCCGCTCAGGACATCACTTCGCCGCCCGGGGCGTCGTGGGCGTCGGACCACTCGCGTTCGAGGTCGGCCCAGTCGCGCTCGGCCAGCTTGGCCGTCCAGTTCTCGATGCGCTCGCCCCCGTAGGTCACCCATTCATAGTCGTGGCTGTTGGTGGCCTCCTGGATGTCGGCGTAATACCAGGCGTTGGCGTTCGCGTTGTCGCTCCAGGTGTTCATCTCGCTGCGGGGCAGCAGATGCCCGGCCTCGGGCGCGCGCCCCAGCGTGCGGTTCACGATGGCGCAGGCCTCGGCGCGGGTTATGCCGGCGTCCGGCCTGAAGGTCCCGTCCCCGTAGCCCTCTATGAGGCCCATGTCCGCCGCGGCATCCACGAACGTGGCGTACCAGCTGCCGCCGGACACGTCGCTGAAGCGCCCGGAGTAGCCGTCGTCGGCGTAGTCGAAGAAGCTCACGGCAATCTTGGTGAACTCGGCCCTTGTTATCGCCGCGTCGGGCCTGAAGGTCCCGTCGGAGTAGCCCGAGATAATGCCCATGTTCACCAGAGTAGAAATGGCGTTGTTATACCAGGCGTCCTCCGCCACATCGGTGTAGGGGTTGCGCTGGCTCCAGTACTCGTCGCGCACCTCGTCGGTGAGCAGGCGGAAGAATATCGTGGCGACCTCGGCCCTGGTGATCCCGCTCAGCGGCCTCACGGTGCCGTCGGCATAGCCTATCATGTAGGCCACGTGCTCGTCGGTGAGGGCGGAGGGCCTCCCCGGCTTTACCACCGGATACCAGTCGCCGTCTATCTCGACTTTCACGGTTTCGCTGCTCTCACCGTTCCCGCCGTCCGGCCCGCCGGTGCCGTCCATCGGCTCGACTATGGCGGTATTGCTCAGGTAGCCGCCGCTGTCGCGGATATCGGCCCAGGAGAAGGTTTTGACCACATAGTAGGTGTGCGGGCTCGGCACGGTGCCGGTAAACTCTCCGTACACATCCGTCGCCGGCTCCCAGACACTCGCCACGCCGTCTCTGAATGTCACCAGCATGGCGTCCGGGTCGTTTATGAGATACTTCGCGCCCTCGTCGCCGCTCACCGTCAGGGTGTAGAGCAGCGTTACGCTGTCGTACCTGTCCACATGTATGACGCCGCGCGCGTCCGGATAGCTTATGCCCAGCCGGCTGAAGTCGGCCCACGTGGGCTCGGAAGTTACCAGCCTCTTGGAGAAGCCGGTGATTGCGGGCTCGTCCCCCTCGTCTCCGGTGGTGTCGCAGACGACCCGGAAGGTCACGGCGGGTGTGGCGTCCACGGTCCAGCCGGTCCCATCATAGACCGCCTCGAAGGTCTTTTCGGCCGTCTCGCCCGGCGCCAGCTCATGCTCCACGCCGGACCACGTGTCCGTTGCATAGCCGGCGAGATAATCCCTACCGTCCACCGTGACGGTCACCTTCCAGCTCCCGTCCTCCAGATACGGCTCGCCTATCTGCGTGTCTGTTCTGAGGGAGAAATCAACGCTGTCGCTTCCGTGCGTGTTTTCGGCGTTGACACATTCGATCCTGACGACATATTCCAGATCCAGGTCGCTCACCGTCGGCTTCTCCGGCCCCTCCGGCTCGGTTTCGGTCTCGCACTCGACATAGAAGGTCGCCGTGTTGTCGGCCGGGTCGAGCTCCCATGCCTCCTCCGCGGCATCCCAGCTCAGCGTGACGCTCGCGTCGTCCGGAGTGTCGCTGTCTGTGTGGCCGGTATTGTTCGCAAGGTAGGTATTGAGATATATATCCGTGAACGTCACCGTGCAGCTATAGCCGCTCTCGGCGTCCCCGGCGACGTCGGACACCATATAGCGCGTGGTCCCCTCGGCGTTGGCCATCACCGGATAGCTCACCGAGTGCCCACCGTTCGTCTCGCAGACCACGTTCACGCGGAACTCAGCACCCAGTATGCCGGGTATCTCATCATCGCCCGGCTTGGGCGGATTTTCGGGCTCCTCCCCGCCGCCATCCGGCGTAAACGTCCATGTGCCGCTGAATGTCACGGTCGTGCCGTTCAGTGTGCCATTATTCCAGCCGCTGAACGTCCAGGTACCGCCCTCTACCGACGCCGTGGAGGCGGAGGTGTAAGTCGTGTCCACGGCCGCCTTGGCCTCGGCTTCGCTGTCGTAGCTGGTACTGTCCACCGGCAGCGTCACGCTTGGCCGGGTGCCGGTACCGCTGAATGTCCAGCTGTACCCCACATTATAATACGTCGGGGTGTAGCCGTCATCGCGGACCTTGAGCTGGAGGATATTCTCGTTCCCCCGAAGGCTCTTGCCCAGCTCTCCGTCAGCGCCGACGCCCAGATTGACCTCCTGCACCTCGTCGCTGTCGTTGAGCTGGAAATATACCGTGACACTGTCTATCTTATCCGGCTCAAGATGACCCTCTTCATAGCTGCCTGTGCCGCCCTCTCCTCTGTGGTTCCAGACGAGATAGTAGCCGTCGTATGCATCCACCCACCCGTTATCGGGATAATTCTCATTAGTTTGCTCATCATCGTCGTATACTCTTATTTTTATGCTCGACTTATTTATGTCGGTTCTGCTCACTCCCGCCTTATCGGCGACAAGCTCCATGAACTCCTCATCGGGGTTCATCACCCATATCTGGGTCGTGCTGTGGTCGTTCCAGCCGACCTTCATGGCAAACACCGTGAGGTCGTCATTCACCACCGTCGTGCTGTAGAACGGGTCGCCGCTTCCATTCCAGCTCCCCTGCTCCCAGTTTACAAAGCTGTAGTTGTTCACGGCGCCATCAGTGTAAGTCGGGTCATTCGGCATATTTGTGCCCAGCGAGTTCCCGGTCTCCACAAATCTCACGGCATACTGGAAAAAGTTATTCCCCGAATGGCTGCCCGTCTCATTGTAAAAATAGACCACATTGATACCGTGATTTCTGGATTCAATGGAGTAGTAGTGCCCTGCGCCGCTGTGGTACACAAAGCTGAGGTCCCCGGCCTCAATTGAGGCGACTCCCTCTGTCTCTCCGTTCCTGTAGCTTATGCGTATCTCCGACACATTGCTCGGGGTCGCCAGACCAGTAGCGTTTGAAAGCTCTGTATTGCGATAGTCCTCTTCTCTGTTAATATCAGCAAGTCCCTCTGACTGCCCGTAGCCGAACTCACGCCTGAAGAACATCTCGACGCCCGTGATTTCGGTGCTGTCGTTCACCAGTGCCGGATTCTCGCAGTAGAGCAGCTTCAGCATCTGCGGTGTATACGCGCGGAAGCCCACCGTGGCCCCTTCATTATAAGTCCCCTCCGGCGTCTCGGGCGTGCCCGTGGGGTTGACACGCAGATAGACGTCCAGAGTGAAACTCTGTCCACCGCCGCCCGAACCATTCCATCTGATATTGTAACTTTTTCGGTCGGAGGAAATGGCCGTGGCTGCAATTGCAGCTATACTCCCATCGCCGTTAAAGTCGACATCCTCCATGAGATATTCTGTGTCTATCAGGTTTATGCTGATTTCACAGTCGGACGTTCTGGCCCGCTCTGAGGTCAGCGTTTCAAGCCAGTTGCCCTCCGGGCCGTATACATTGACCGTCAAAGTGTTCCTATAGCTTCCCGTTTCGACATTGACTGTAACGTAGTCACCTTGGACAGTATCGTCCGCCGCCGCCCCTGTCACGCAGAAGCTGGCCACGAGAGTAAAGGCCAGCACCAGCGCCAGGATGCGTTTTGCCCTTTGCATATACATTCTCCTTTCAATATTCGCCCGCCCGGGCGCTCTGTTCAGAGCCGGATTGCCGGCTGTCCCAGCCCACGCTGAGCTGCTCGCTCTCGAGCATGTGGTCATACGCCCTGGCCAGCAGGGCCGCCGCCCCGTCCTCCAGGTCCGTCCGGGTCGCCTGATACAGGCGGCGCAGGCTGCGCGGGTTGCATTTTTCGGCCCGCACCCTCGCCGGGCCGCTCAGGGCCCGGATGCAGTCCGACACGTATGTCCGGCCCAGCGGCCTGCCGCTGCGGGTTATGAAGATCGGCCCCTCGCCCGAGCCGGCGCGCAGGGCGTAGCCCAGCAGCTCGTCCCTGAGGCAGCGCGGGATGTACGTCATCCGCCTTGTCCCGCTGGGGAAGGTCTCCACCCGCCCCTCTCTCACGGCCCTGGCCGTCAGGCGCGGCAGCTCCAGCACCGTCAGGCCCGTGGTGGCGAACACCTTTGTGAGCATATAGGCCCTCTCCCTGCCCAGGTGGCGCGCCGCCTGCAGCAGTCTTATGTACTCCTCGCGCGTGAGCTCCGGCGCCGCCGCCTCCGGCAGCACCCTGTCCCGTTCCAGCTGGAGCTCTCTCCTCCCCACGAACGCGAGAAAGCCGTTTACCACCGAGAGCGCGGCGTTCACCGTCCCGTGGGAATAGCCCGCCTCCAGCAGCCCATCGCGCCAGCCTGCCAGTGTGTCCCGGTCCAGCAGCCGGTCCTCGCCCAGGGAGGAGCGCAGCATGTGCAGCCTGTTCCTGTAGGACTGAAGCGTCCCCTCCGTCCGTCCCCGCGAGCCCAGGCTGAGGAGATAGGCCTCGATGGCCTCTTCGGTCATCTCCACGCCCCCCTGCCCGGACAAGCCGGATTTGTCGCTCAAATCGTACCACTCCTCCCCTGTCATTTCTTGTCACAATAGTTGTTTAGTCCCCAAAGCCGGGGACAGATGTACTTAAGCTTTCGCTGTGCAAACAATTTTAGCACAGCCGAACTCATATATCAAGCCCTTTTCCCCCATTTTGGGCATGATTTGACAGGCCAAGAAGAGACAAATTTTTCCTTGGCCTGGAAAAGTGCGCCTGAGCGCCCGCGGAAGCGGACGCCCGGGCGTTTTTTATGCCCTTGTGCCAATCTTTCCCGATTTATCAAACGGGAAAATAGGACAGAACAACTATTCTGTCGATAATACCAATTCCAACCTGTCGAGCAGCATCACGTGCTCCTCTCCCGTGGAGATGAGGCATATGCGCGTGGTCTCGATGCTCGAGTGTCCCAGCACGTCCGCCAGCTTGGCCACATCCCGCGTCAGGCTGTAGAACGCCCGGGCGAAGAGGTGCCGTAGGTTGTGAGGGAACACCTTTGAGCTCTCGACCCCGGCCCGCCTGCACACCGCCTTCATCTCCGCCCATATCTGCTTGCGGGAGAGGGAACTGCCGTTTCTGGTGAGAAATATCTCGCCGGAGGCGGTATTTTTGCGTTTGGCGTACTTGAGCAGCCTGCGGCGCAGCCGCCCGGGGATCAGGATCTCGCGCACCTTCCCCTTGAGGTGTACATGGGCCCTCCCGGCGCGCGCCGCCTCCAGGGTGATGAACCTGAGCTCGGACACCCTGATGCCCGTGGCGCAGAGCGTCTCCATGACCAGCGCCGTCCTCTCGCGGCCCATGGCCCGTGCCGTGGCCACCAGCCGCTCATATTCCCCGCGCGAGAGCTCCCTGCCCTCCTCGCGGAACAGCCGGCGCTGTGTCCTGAGCGGCTTCACCCGGCACTCCTCCCGGCCCATGACCGTGAAGAACTTGTTCAGCCCCGCCAGCATGGCGTTCACCGTGGCGGCCGAGTGCCCGGCCGCCAGCTCCTCCCTCCAGCGCAGGGCCGCCTCACGGTCCGCCGGCCCGCCGGCGAGCCACTCCGAAAATCGCCTCACGTCCCGGACGTATTTCTCCACCGTGGACGGCAGCCGCCCCTCCGCCCTGAGCGCGAGCTCGAATTCCGAGAGGCGCCCGGGCGTCATGTCCATGTCTGTCATACGCATCCCTCCTTTGGGTGTGACATATATTCTATGCCATACA
>CALWYN010000106.1 GCA_944385755.1 uncultured Oscillospiraceae bacterium | reverse complement strand
ACTGGGCTCGCAGTTGGTTTCCTTGTTACAACTCTGGGTATCTTTTTTGCAAAAGTCGCCTCTCACTCATTCTGTCGCGGCTCCTCTCCGAATCGAACCCGCTTTGCTGGGCTTCGATTCGGTTTTTTATTACAGCTCCGGGTATCTTTTTTGTCAATGCTTCCCTCGCCGGGGCAAGCGTCTCTTCGCTTGCCCTGACTTTCATTCATTCTGAAAAAGTCAGGCCGTGCCCGTTTTGCTGCCCTTCCTTTTCAAAATTGAACCCACTCTGCCGGGCGTCAATTTTACTTTTATTCTGATTTGACTTATAGTCTGGCTGCGAGAAAATGTTGGCCCCGGGCGAGGAATCGCTGCGGCCGGGCCGCTCACATATCCGCTTCATCTGGACGCCGTCCCTTCGGCGCCGGAAAAGCGGCGTTGAAAAAGAGGCGGCGACGGGGCCGGAATTGGGCCCGGGACTAATAGATGGGCCGTGTAATCCGGCGGCCGCCCCGCAGGAAAACCCCGCCGGTCAGGGATAGATATCATGGGTCCCTGAGAATTGAGCGGGGAGGGATGCGGTGAATCGCAGAGCGCGCGGTTTTCACGGCGCTATTGACACGGGATACCCATAGGGGTATAATATGCCCATACCCCTATTAGTATATTCGGAGGTGCGTATGCGGCATATAGAGGCGTTTCTGAGCTGGGGCGGGACCCGCAGGGAGATAGTCTGCCTGGTGATATCGGGTCTGGCCCTTATTGTGAGCATAGCAGACCTGCTCCCGCTGCCTTTTGACGCGGCGTGGGTGGCGATAATTCTCTGCGGCGTGCCGATAATACTGGAGGCCGTGGTCGGCCTGGTCACGGCCTTTGACATAAAGGCAGATGTCCTGGTCTCCCTTGCCCTCATAGCCTCGGTGATAATCGGCGAGGACTTCGCCGCCGGCGAAGTGGCCTTCATAATGCAACTGGGCGGCCTCCTGGAGGACCTGACCGTCGCCAGGGCGCGCGCCGGAATAGAGCGGCTGGTCCGCCTCACTCCGCGCACGGCGAGAGTGCTCACATCGGAGGGCGAGCGCATCGTTCCTGCCCAGGAGGTGAAGAAGGGCGACATCCTCCGCGTCCTGCCCGGCGAGACCATAGCCGTGGACGGGGTGATAACCTCCGGCCAGACCTCCGTGGACCAGTCGGTGATGACGGGCGAGAGCCTGCCTGTGGACAAGGCCCCGGGGGACGAGGTCTCCTCCGGGACGGTGAACCAGTTCGGCTCCTTCGACATGGAGGCCACCAGAGTGGGGGAGGACAGCTCCATACAGCGCATGGTGCGCCTCGTCCAGTCCGCGGACGCGGGCAAGGCCCGTATAGTCGGCCTGGCCGACCGCTGGGCGACCTGGATAGTCGTCATCGCCCTGATATCTGCCGCCGGCACCTGGCTCGTCACCGGGGAGGTCATAAGGGCGGTGACCATCCTGGTCGTGTTCTGCCCCTGTGCGCTCGTGCTGGCCACGCCGACGGCCATAATGGCCGCTATAGGCAACGCCACCAGGCACGGCTTCCTCGTCCGCGAGGGCGACGCGCTGGAGAGGCTCGCCGGAGTGAAGCTTTTCGCCTTTGACAAGACCGGCACGCTCACCACCGGGGAGCTCCACATAGCGGCCTCCGAGGCGCTTGAGCCCGGAGCCGGCGGGGAGGAGCTGCTCTCTCTCGCCGCCTCCGCCGAGAAGCTCTCCGAACACCCCCTCGGGCGTGCCATAGCCCGGGGGTACAGGGAGCTTAACGGCGCCGAGGCCCCCGAGCCGCAGAGCTTTGCGATGCTGCCCGGCATGGGGGTGGAGGCCGTGGTCTCCGGCCGCGGCGTGCTGGCGGGGAACGCCGCCCTCATGAGGGAGCGCGGCGTGGACATATCCGCCGCCGCGGCTGCCGGGGAGAAATATGCCTCCTCCGGCTGCACTGTCGTGTACATAGCCGTGGACGGGAGGGCCGCCGGGCTGATAGCTCTCTCGGATACCATGCGCCCCGAGGCGGCCGCCATGGTGGTGGAGCTGCGCGAGGGGGGCGTGGAGCCCGTGCTGCTGACCGGGGATAACGAGAGCGCGGCCCAAAGCATAGCCGCGAGGGCGGGTATCTCCAGATTCAAAGCCGCCTGCCTCCCGGAGGACAAGCTGAATTTCATAGACTCGAGCCAGGGCGCCGGGGTGCAGGTCTGCATGATAGGCGACGGCATAAATGACGCGCCCGCGCTCAAGCGCGCCTGCGTCGGCATAGCCATGGGCGGAATAGGCAGCGACATAGCCGTGGACGCCGCCGACATAGCCCTTGTGGGAGACGAGCTCCGGGAGCTGCCACACCTCCAGCGCCTCTCCCGCCGCATGATGGTCACGATAAAGTGCAATCTCGCATTTTCCATGGCCCTCAATTTTGCCGCGATTATATTGGCCATGACCGGGGCGCTGAACCCGGTGGTGGGGGCGCTGGTACACAATGCGGGCTCCGTCCTCGTCATCATAAACTCGGCATTTCTGCTGAAATGGGGGAAAAATGCGTCCCGCCGCGCGGCCGGGACATAAAACGCTTGACAAAACGCGGATATGTGATAGAATACTATCCGCGTTTGCGGGCATAGCTCATTTGGCAGAGCGCCACCTTGCCAAGGTGGAGGTAGCGAGTTCGAATCTCGTTGCCCGCTCCAGGCGGTCCCGGCCCCCGGCCGGGACCGCCCACCTGAGAAGTCCGAAGTGTTGCACGCGTCAGGGCGTGCTGTTTTTATGTCTGGAGGTCAGGATGAGAGCGGACGTAGTGATAGTGGGCGCGGGGCCGGCGGGAATTTTTACCGCACTGGAGATGCTCCGCCGCGGCAGCAAAAAGAAGATAGTGATAGTTGAGAAGGGCCGCGCCCTGGAGGAGCGCCGCTGCCCCAAGGCAAAAACGGGGGTCTGCATGAACTGCAAGCCCGTCTGCCACATAACCACGGGCTTTTCCGGGGCGGGCGCGTTCTCGGACGGCAAGCTCTCCCTCAGCTATGAGGTGGGCGGCGACCTGCCCGCGCTGATAGGCGAGAGGTTTGCCCAGGAGACGATAGACTACGCCGACTCCATCTACCTCGAATTCGGGGCGGACGAGCACATAGAGGGCCTGGGCAACGAGGAGCGCGTCCGCCGCATCAGGGCGCGCGCCATCAAGGCCGGGCTCAAACTTGTGGACTGCCCGATACGCCACATGGGCACGGAGAAGGCGCACGACGTGTATCTGGGCATAGAGAACCACCTGCGCGCCAACGGGGTGGAGCTGCTGTTCAACACGGAGTGCTGCGACCTGATAATGGAGGGCGACGCCTGCCGCGGCGTCTACCTCAGCGACGGGAAGCGGGAGTTCGAGCTGCGCGCGGAGCACACCGTCGTCGCCGCCGGCCGCCGCGGGGCGGACTGGCTGGAGAAGATATGCTCCGAGCACGGCGTGGAGCACCAGCCGAGCACTGTGGACATCGGCGTGCGCGTCGAGGTCCGCAACGAGATAATGGAGGAGATAAACGACGTCCTCTACGAGTCCAAGCTGATAGGCTACCCCGCCCCCTTTAAAAACAAGGTGCGCACCTTCTGCCAGAACCCGGGCGGCGTGGTCAGCCAGGAGAACTACGACAACGACCTGGCCGTGGTCAACGGCCACGCCTACAAGGGCGCGGAGCTCAAGAGCCCGAACACCAACCTGGCCATACTCTGCTCGCACAACTTCTCCATACCCTTCAACCAGCCCATCGCCTATGCCCAGAAGGTCGGCGAGCTGACGAATATGCTGGCCAACGGCCACATCCTGGTGCAGCGGTTCGGCGACATCCTGGACGGCAAGCGCACCTGGGAGAAGGAGCTCGCCCGCTCCAATGTCAAACCCACGCTGGTGGACGCCGTGGCCGGCGATATCACGGCCGCCATGCCGTACCGCGCCATGATAAACATCATCAACTTCATCAAGTCCATGGACGAGGTCGTGCCGGGCTTCGCCTCATATGAGACGCTGCTCTATTCCCCCGAGCTGAAGTTCTACTCGAACAAGGTGAAGATGGACACGCATTTCAACACGAATATAGAGGGCCTTCACGCCCTGGGGGACGCCTCCGGCTGGACCCGCGGGCTGATGATGGCCAGCGCCATGGGCGTGCTCATGGGCCGCGAGCTGGCGTGAGCCGCGCAGTGCGCGCAACAGAATAACATCCTTGCCCCGGGCCGGAGCCTGGGGCTTTTATTTTATAGGCGTGTGTGATAAAATCCATATATATTAAGGGAGCAAACGGGAGGACGACATGCCGGAATTTCATGTGGTGAGCGATTATAAGCCCTCCGGCGACCAGCCGGAGGCCATAGAGGCCCTCACCTGGGGCCTGGAGCACGGGATAGACGAGCAGACTCTGCTCGGCGTAACGGGCTCCGGCAAGACCTATACGATGGCCAAGGTCATAGAGCGCATCCAGCGCCCGACCCTCGTGCTGGCGCACAACAAGACGCTGGCGGCGCAGCTCTGCAGCGAATTCCGCGAGTTCTTCCCGGACAACGCCGTCGAGTACTTTGTCTCATACTACGACTACTACCAGCCGGAGGCCTATGTGCCCTCTACCGACACCTATATAGAGAAGGACGCCTCCACCAACGAGGAGATAGACCGCCTGCGGCTCTCCGCCACGGCCTCGCTCATAGAGCGGCGCGACGTGCTGGTCGTGGCCTCCGTGAGCTGCATCTACGGCCTGGGCGAGCCGGAGGATTTCGAGGCCATGATGGTGTCCATACGCGTCGGCCAGGAGATACAGCGCGACGAGCTGCTCAAGCGGCTCATCGAGATACGCTATGAGCGCAACGACATCGCCTTTGAGCGCAATATGATACGCGTGAGGGGGGACGTGCTGGAGATCTGGCCGGCCTATTACAAGGACTCGGCCATAAGAGTGGAGTTTTTCGGCGACGAAGTGGACCGGATAAGTGAGATAAACCCGGTGACCGGCGAGATAGTGCGCCGGCTGACAAATATCCCCATCTTCCCTGCCAGCCACTACATCACGCCCAGGGAGAAGCTGCAGCGCGCCGTGAAGGAGATCCGCCGCGAGTGCGACGAGCGCGTGGCGTTCTTCAAGAGCCAGGACAAGTTCCTGGAGGCCCAGCGCCTCGAGCAGCGCACGAGCTTTGACATAGAGATGATAAACGAGCTGGGCTACTGCTCCGGCATAGAGAACTACAGCAGGATAATCTCAGGCAGGGCGCCCGGCAGCGCGCCGATGACGCTGCTCGACTACTTCCCGCGCGACTTTGTGCTCTTCGTGGACGAGAGCCACGTCACGCTGCCGCAGGTGCGCGCCATGTACCGCGGAGACCGGGCTCGGAAGGAGACCCTGGTGGAGTACGGCTTCCGCCTGCCCTCGGCCTTTGACAACCGGCCGCTCAAATTCGAGGAGTTCCAGCAGCGGATAGGGCAGGCCGTTTACGTCTCGGCCACGCCCGGGGAGTATGAGCGCAGCCGCTCGGGGCAGATCGTCGAGCAGATAATCCGGCCCACCGGCCTGCTCGACCCGGAGATCTCCGTCCGGCCCGTGGAGGGGCAGATAGACGACCTCATGGACGAGATAAAAAAGCGCATGGAGCGCGGCGAGCGCACTCTGGTCACAACCCTCACCAAGCGCATGGCCGAGGACCTCTCCGCCTACCTCACGTCGGGCGGCATCAAGTGCCGTTACATGCACCACGACATCAGCGCCATAGAGCGCATGGAGATAATCCGCGACCTCCGCCTCGGCGAATTCGACGTGCTGGTCGGCATAAACCTCCTGCGCGAGGGCCTGGACCTGCCGGAGGTCAGCCTTGTCGCCATACTCGACGCGGACAAGGAGGGCTTCCTGCGCAGCGAGACGAGCCTGATACAGACCATCGGCCGCGCCGCCCGCAACGCCGGCGGCCTCGTGATAATGTACGCGGACACGGTCACGCCCAGCATGCGCGCCGCCATAGACGAGACCGAGCGCCGGCGCAAGAAGCAGGACGAGTATAACCGGGCGCACGGCATAGTGCCCCGGACGATAATCAAGAGCGTCCGCGACATAATAGACACGGGCTCCGGGGCCGATCGTACCGCCGCGAGGGCGGACGGGGTGAAGATGACGGCCTCGGAAAAAAAAGAGGAGATCGCCAGGCTCGAAAAGAAGATGCGGGAGGCGGCGAAGATGCTGGAGTTCGAATACGCCGCCGTGCTGCGCGATCAGCTCATAAAGCTGAGAGGGGAAAAGTGATGAAAAGAGTTTCCGCCCTGGCCTGCGCCCTGGCCTGCGCGGTGCTGCTGGTCGTGCTCGCGCTGCGCATAACCGCCCCTCCGGCCTACCGGGACGCGGCCGTATCCCCGCCCGAGGTATCCGCGCCGGGCGGAAGCCCCGCGCCCTCGCCAGAGCCTACACCGGAACCGACGCCCGAGCCGACCCCCGAACCCACCCCCAACGTGGCAAGGCTGACCCTGGCGGGGGACCTGGTGATGCACACGCCGCTGCACGACGAGGCGCTGCAGAGCGACGGCAGCTACGACTACACCCCTCTCTTTGAGGACGTGGAGGAGTATATATCGCGCAGCGACTACGCCCTCTGCTGCCTGGAGGCCGCCCTCACCGGGGACGGGGTGTGGACGGGCTACCCCACCTTCCACGCGCCGGACGAAATAGCGCATTCGCTGAAAGAAGTGGGATTCGACCTGGTGAACATGGCCAGCAACCACGCTATGGACGCCTGGGGCGAGGGGCTGACCCGGACTCTGGACGTGCTCGAGGGGGCCGGGCTGGACCATGTGGGAGCCTACCGCAGCCAGGCCGAGCGCGAGGAGAACAACGGCATACTGCTGAAGGATATAAACGGCATAAAAATAGCGTTTTTAAACTACACCTACGGCACGAACGGCTTCCCGCTCTACGAGGAGACCTGGCGGCTGAACGTCTTCAATAACGACTACCTGACCACGCTCGTGGACGTGAACTACGAGATGCTGGACGCGGACATGGCGGCGGCGCGGGCCCTGGAGCCGGATATAATCGCCGTCTCCCTGCACTGGGGGGCCGAATATCTCACGGGGCCCACCCGGTATCAGACGGCGCTGGCGGACTACTTCTTTGAGCAGGGGGCGGACCTGATTATCGGAGGCCACCCGCATGTGCCGGAGCCCATGGAGCTGCGCACGGTGACGGACGAGAACGGGCAGACGCGCACCGGCTTCCTGGTATACTGCCTGGGAAACCTGCTCTCCACCCAGGACAGGGACTATACCGACCTGACGGCCATGGTGGAAATAGAGCTGACCCGCGACCCGTATACGGGAGATACGGCCATTACGGCGGCCTCGTATACGCCCATGGTGATGGTGGACCTCTACGATTACGGAATTGTGGACGCGCCCTGGCGCTTCAGGCTCTGGGACCTGCGCGCGGCCATAGCGGACTATGAGTCCGGCGACGACAGGGGCGTGATGACAGCCGGCATGTACAACAGCTTTTTGAGCGATATAGAGGATTGCGAGCGCATTTTTGGCACGCTTGAGTTCCCATCGGAGGAGGAAGCCGCATGAAACTGATGATTCTGGACGGAAACAGCATAGTGAACCGGGCGTTTTACGGCGTGAGGCCGCTGAACGCGCCGGACGGCACGCCGACGAACGCCGTCTACGGCTTCCTGGCAATTTTGCAGAAGCTGCTCGACGAGGGCTCGCCGGACTCGCTCTGCGTGGCCTTCGACCTGCCCGCTCCCACCTTCAGGCACAGGCAGTACGAGGGCTATAAGGCGCAGAGGAAGCCCATGCCGGACGACCTGGCGGTCCAGATGCCGCTGCTCAAGCGCGTGCTCGACGCCATGGGGGTGAAGCGCCTGGAGGCGGAGGGCTGGGAGGCCGACGACATACTCGGCACAGCGGCAAAAAAATGCTCGGGCCTGGGCTGGGAGTGCGAGATCGTCACGGGCGACCGGGACAGCTTCCAGCTCATATCGGAGAGCACCAGCGTGCTGCACGTCAAGTCGCGCATGGGGAAAAACGAGACCGTCCTCTACGACCTGTCGCGGTTCGAGGAGGAATACGGCTTCCCGCCGGCGCTCATGGTGGACCTCAAGGCGCTCATGGGGGACACCTCCGACAACATCCCGGGAGTGGCCGGGGTGGGGGAAAAGACGGCGCTGGACCTGGTGCGCCGCTTCGGGACGATAGAGAGGATATACTCGGAACTCGACAGCCTGGACATAAAGGACTCGCTGCGCAAAAAGCTGGCCGCGGGCAGGGACAGCGCGGCCCTGAGCTACGAGCTGGCCACGATACACTGCGACGCGCCCGTGGAAATAGAGCCCGGGGAGCTGCGCTGGAGCGGCAGCTTCCCTGTGGGGCTCTACGAGGTGCTGCGCTCCCTCGGCTTTAACCGCTTTATAGAGAGGTGGGGCCTCGCCCCGTCCGGGGAGGAACCTCATGAGGAGCAGGCGGAGGGCCGGAGGCCACTGCCGGAGACAGAGGGCGCGGGCGCGGAGGCCATATGCCGCGCCGTGCGCGAAGCGGACTACATCTCCGTCACGGCCGGGGAGGGGCTGGACGAGCTCACCGTCTGCGACGGGAAGGCCATATTCACCTCCCGCTGGACCGAGGACGGAGAGGGGCACCGCGCGGTGCTCGCGGCCGTCTTTTCGCCGGAGGTGAAAAAGGTCTCCCACGACGTGAAGGACCTCATGCGCCTGCTCCTCGGCGAGGGGCTGAGCACGGAGGGCTTTGTGTTCGACACGGCGCTGGCCGGCTACGTCCTGGACCCCACTGAGAGCGGTTACGCCACCGATCGCCTGGCCGCCAGGCATCTCGGCGCTGAGCTGCCGGAGGCGCAGGCCCTCTGGGAGCTGTATCCAGTGATGGACGCCGCGCTCTCCGGCGTGGGCGCCGGGGAGCTGTATTACGGGATAGAGCTGCCGCTCTGCGCCGTGCTGGCGGGCATGGAGGAGAAGGGCTTCCTCGTGGACAGGAAGGCCCTGGCCGCGTTCGGGGAGAGCCTCTCCGGAGGGATAGAGCAGCTCCAGGCGGGCATATGGGAGCACGCGGGGCACAAGTTCAACATAAACTCCCCCAAACAGCTGGGAGAGGTGCTGTTTGAGGAGCTGATGCTCCCGGCCGGGAAAAAGACCAAGACCGGCTGGAGCACCAACGCGGACGTGCTCGAAAAGCTGGTGGGGAAACACCCCATAATCTCCGAGATACTGGACTACAGGATGCTCACCAAGCTCAAGAGCACATATGCCGACGGCCTGCTCAAGGTCATATCCCCCGACGGGCGGATACACACCAGCTTCCGCATGACGGTGACGGCCACGGGCCGCATCTCGAGCACGGAGCCCAATCTGCAGAACATCCCCGTGAGGCGGGAGCTCGGCGGGGAGATACGAAAGATGTTTGTGGCGCCCCGGGGCAGCGTCCTGGTGGACGCGGACTACAGCCAGATAGAGCTGCGCATACTCGCGCACATCTCCGGGGACGAGACCATGAAAAACGCCTTCCTGGCCGGGGAGGACATACACGCCGTCACCGCCTCGCAGGTTTTCGGCGTCCCATTGTCCGAGGTGACGCCGCTGCAGCGCAGCAGGGCCAAGGCCGTGAACTTCGGCATAGTCTACGGTATCTCGGCCTTCTCGCTGGCCCAGGATATCGGGGTATGGCCCGCGGAGTCGAAGGAGTATATAGACGCCTATCTGGAGAAATACCACGGGGTGCGCGAATATATGGAGCGGGTGATAGCCGAGGCCAGGGAGCGCGGCTATGTGGAGACTCTGTACGGCCGCCGCAGGCCGATGCCGGAGCTGAAGAGCCCCAACCGGAACACCAGGGCCTTTGGGGAGCGCGTGGCGCGCAACATGCCCATACAGGGCACGGCGGCGGACATAATCAAGCTGGCCATGGTGAACGTCGACCGCGCCCTGCGCGCGGAGGGGCTGAAGGCGAGGCTCATTTTGCAGGTACACGACGAGCTGATAGCCGAGTGCCCGGAGGACGAGGCGGAGCGGGTGAAGGCCCTGCTGGAGGGGGAGATGGAGAACGCGGCAAAGCTCTCCATACCCCTGACGGCGGAGGCCCACAGCGGCCGCTCCTGGGCGGAGGCGCACTGAGATGGTGGGCTTTGAGGAGGCCGGCAGGATGCTGGACGAGGCGGCGGAGGCGCTGCCCGCCGAGATATTCGAGGGGCTGAACGGGGGCGTGAACCTCCTGCCGGCCAGAAAGACGGACGAGCACGGCCTGCTCGTCATGGGGACGTATAATGTGAACCAGCTGGGCAGGTATGTGGAGATATATTACGGCTCCTTCCGTTCCGCCTACGGCCGGGAGGGGCCAGAGAGGTGGAGGAGAGAGCTCACCCGGACACTCAAGCACGAGCTCACCCACCACATAGAGAGCCTGGCGGGGGACCGCAGCCTGGAGAAGTGGGACGAGCGGCATGTGGCCGAGCTCCTGGCCGGCCTGGCCGAGCCACTGGAGGCGGAGAGCGTGCTCTTTGTGGACGCGGACGGCGCCGGGCTCGCCCCGCTGGCGGCCGGGCTGTTCCGCGAGGCGCTGGCGGCCGGGGATGCGGACTTGCCCTGCGATTTCGCGGCGGCCGGGCCGGCGGCGGCGCGCGTGAACCCCAGAGCCGTCAGGGCCGCGGGGCTCTACGGCGCGGACATCTCCGCTTACTCCCCGCGAGAGACCACGGAGGAGCTGCTCGCGCGCTACGACGCCGCGCTCTGCATGACGGAGGCGCAGGCGGATGCGCTGGCGGCGCGGTTCCCCGCCTTTGACGAGCGCATACTCTGCCTGGGCGAGGAGGACATTTCTCCCCCGCGCATGGATACGCAGGGGGGATGGAACCGCGCGGCGGACCGCCTGGCCCGGGAGATAGACTATCTGTTGGACGAACTGTTGGGGGTCGAGGGTGAAGATGAGGATACGTGAGGCGCTGCCCGAGGACGCCGGGGCCATAGCAGAGCTGGAGAAGCGGTGCTTCCCCACCCCGTGGACGCCGGAGACGATAGAGGCCTGCCTGGCCGCCGGGGAGGGGCGCATATTCCTCGCGGCGGAGGCGGAAGACGGCACTCTGGCAGGATATATGGGCCTGCAGCACGTTCTGGACGAGGGTTACATAGACAACGTCTGCACTGCGCCCGAATTCCGCCGGCAGGGCGTGGCCCGCGCGCTGATTGGGGAGATGATCCGCCGCGCCGGGGAGCTGGGGCTGTCTTTCCTGACTCTCGAGGCGCGCGCGTCAAACGCCCCGGCGATCGCGCTGTATGAGAAATGCGGCTTCAAGAATATGGGCCTCCGGCCGGGTTACTACGAGCGGCCGCCGGAGGACGCGGTGATTATGACACTCTTTCTGGAGGAGGGGCAGGCATGATTATTCTTTCCATAGAGACCTCCTGCGACGAGACCGCCGTGGCGCTGGTGCGCGACGGCCGGGAGGTGCTCACCGACCAGATATTCTCTCAGGCGGACCTGCACGCGGTGTACGGCGGGGTCGTGCCTGAGATAGCCTCGCGCAGCCACACGGAGGTCATAAGCTATCTGGCGGACAGGGCGCTGGAGAAGGCGGGCGTGGCGCGCGCGGAGATCGGCGCCGTGGCCGTCACCTACGCGCCCGGGCTCATAGGCGCGCTGCTGGTGGGGGTCAACTTCGCCAAGGCGGCTGCGCTGGCCCTGGGCGTGCCGCTGGTGCCGGTGCACCACATCAGGGGGCACATAGCCGCCAACTACCTGGCCTTTCCCGAGCTGGAGCCGCCCTTCCTCTGCCTGGCCATATCCGGGGGGAACACCATGCTGGTGGACGTGCGCGGATACACGGATATGCGCGTCCTGGGCGCCACCAGGGACGACGCCGCGGGGGAGTGCTTTGACAAGACGGCCAGGGTGCTCGGCCTGCCCTACCCCGGGGGAAAGCCCCTGGACGACCTCTCACAGGGCGGGGACGACAGGAAATACGAGCTCCCGGTGGGCCATGTGGAGGGCATGCCCTACGAGATGAGCTTTTCCGGGCTCACGACGGCGGTCATAAACCCGGTACATACGGCCGGGCAGCGCGGCGAGGAGCTGGACCGGGCCTCGCTGGCCGCCTCCTTCTGCCGCGCGGTGAGCGAGAGCCTGGTGCCGCGCACCATGGCGGCCGCCGGGGAGCTCGGCTACGGCAAGCTGGCCGTGGCCGGCGGCGTGGCGGCAAACTCGCGCATCCGCCGCGACTTTGCGCGCGCCGCGGAGAGGGCCGGGGAGAAGCTCTACATCCCCCCGCTGAGGCTCTGCGGAGACAACGCGGCCATGATAGGCTCCCAGGGCTACTATGAATTCCTCGCCGGGGCGAGGGCGGGCGCGGACCTGAACGCCTGCGCGACCATGGAGCTCTGAGCGCGGCATGGGCGTACACGACGGGCACAGGGAGCGGCTGAAGCGCCGCTTTGCCGAATACGGGCTGGACAATTTCGACGACGTGAATGTGCTGGAGCTGCTGCTGTTCTATGTGAGGCCGAGGCAGGATACCAACGTCATAGCCCACGCCCTCCTGGACTACTTCGGCTCGCTGGACCGCGTGCTGGAGGCGGACGTGGCCGACCTGGAGCGGGTGAGCGGAGTGGGGCACGAGACGGCGGTGTATCTCCACCTGATACCACAGGTGAGCCGGCGGTATATGATGCGCAAGGGCGAACAGGGGCGGCGGCTGGACAGCACGGAGGCCGCCGGGAGATATCTCGTCCCCCTGTTCATGCACGAGCGCGACGAGGCGGTGTACATGCTCTGCCTCGACAGCCAGTGCAACCTGCTGAACCGGCGGCTGATGAGCCGGGGCGGCGCCAACTCCGCCGAGGTGAGTACCCGGCGGATGGTGGAGTTCGCCCTGAGCCAGAACGCCTCGAAGGTGATAATAGCCCACAACCACACAAACGGTGTCGCCCTGCCCTCGCGCGAGGACGAACTGACCACGTCGAAACTGCTCGCGGCCCTCGCCGCCGTGGAGGTGGAGCTTGTGGACCACATAGTCGTGGCGGGGCAGGACTATGTCTCCTTCGCCGAGAGCGGGCTGCTGCGCCTGGGCGGCGCGAGGTAGGCGTGCAGCATATCCTTCAAATCCGGCGAAGAGCGGAATGATAGTTGTTATGTAAACTTTGACCGAGGAAGTTTTCAACATCGCCCGGATGAAAACCGGGCCCGGCCGCGCAAATGCCGCGGAAAATCAGGGCCCGTCCGGGGAGAGTATGTTCAAAACCCTGTTGACAATGTTGATAACTCTCTGAATAGATATTCCACTCGGCGATTATGTCAATGCCGGAGGGCGGAAAAAGGGCCCCAAATGGGATAAAATTGTCACTTATGGGCGAAAAATCTGACCCGTCCGCGGAGATGCAAGGACCTCGGGGACAAAAAAGAGTAAAAATTGCGGCAGGTTTTGATTCAATATTACAAAACGTAATCAAAACCCCAACGAATAAAAAGCAGTTGACTTTGACTTAACGCTGTGATAAAATCTTCAGGCGCAAAAGCGGCGCGCTGGCATAGCTCAGTCGGTAGAGCAGCTGATTCGTAATCAGCAGGTCGTGTGTTCGAGTCACATTGCCAGCTCCAAAGAGACCCCGCCGGGCCTGACGTATTGTTGGGCCCGGCGGGGTTTTGTTTTCTTCAGACGGAGAGTGCGTATGGACATTATAATGTGTGAACTTGAGCGGATGGGTGTCCGCCCGGACTCTGTGGAGCCGATACGCAGCAAGGACGGGGTGACCGTTGCCCGGGTGCGCTGCGGCGGGCGGTCCCTGGTGATAAAGGCGTTCCAGCGGGCGGAGTTCCGCCGGGAGATAGAAAACTACGCCGTTTTGAACTCGCTGGGCGTGCCCACACTGCGCGTCGCAGCCGTCACGGACCGGGCGCTGCTGCTGGAGGACATACTGGACAGCGCCTACCGCCCGGGGGAGGCGCGGGACCTGGCCGATCCGGCGACGGCCGCGCTGGTTGCCCGCTGGTACAGGGAGCTGCACGGGCGGGGCCGGGCCTATGTGGAGCGCGCCGGCGCGGCGCTCTACGACGAGAACGACGCGCTGACGGCGGAGAACGTCGCGGCGATAAAGGAGCGGTCCGGGACCGGCTCGCTGCCCGTCTGGCGGCTGATAGAGGACAACTGGGACAAAATAAGGGCGGCCATAGACGCCGTGCCCCGGACGCTGACCTACAACGACTTCTACTATACCAACCTGGCCGTCGCACGGGACGGCTCGTCCGCGCTGATGTTCGACTACAATCTGCTGGGCAAGGGCTACGCCTACGCGGACATAAGGAATGTGCGGT
>CALWYN010000105.1 GCA_944385755.1 uncultured Oscillospiraceae bacterium | reverse complement strand
CGACGTATTTGCAAGGACCATTGAGCTTGAAGTAGACGAGGAGACGCTGGCAAAACGCCGCGAAAACTGGATTCCTCCCGAACCCAAGGTGAAAAGCGGCTGGCTGGCCCGCTTCGCCCAACTGGCGCGGCCGGTGTCAGAGGGGGCTGTTTGCAAGGCCGACTGCGAAATGTGACACGGGAATGCCTGCCTTTTGAAAATACCATGACTTAAGAGGGGTTTATAGATGCTGATGTTAGAGAATCTGAAGGTGCTCGACCTCACCAACAACATAGCCGGACCGGTGTGCGCGGCCATGCTTGGGGATCACGGCGCGGAAGTAATCCATATTGAAAAGCCCGTATACGGCGACGACTGCAGGAACTTTTCGCCCATGATAGATGGGGTGAGCACCACCCATTTGAATGTAAACCGCAATAAGAAGTCAGTGGTGTTGAACCTGAAGGACAGTCAGTCAATTGAAGCCATCAAAAGGCATATTGAGGACAGCGACGTATTCATTGAGAGCAGCAGACCCGGGGTCATGAAGCGCCTGGGGCTGGATTATCAGATTGTCAAAAGCATTAACCCGCGCATCATATACTGTTCGATATCCGCATACGGGCAACATGGCCCGTATGCGGAAAGGGCGGGCTATGATGTGATAGCTCAGGGCTTTTCCGGCCTGATGTATTACACCGGCGAGGAGGATGGAGGCCCTACGAAATGCGGCATAGCGGTTGGCGATTTTGTGGGGGCACTCAATGCCTTCGGCAGCATAGTCCTGGCCCTGTACCATAGGCAGATGAGCGGTTCGGGGCAATACATAGACATAGCTCTCACTAGGAGCCTGCTCTGGATGACGGGAAACTTCGACTACGTCTACACGGGAGTCCGGCGCAAACGCACCGGAAATCATGATGCCAGCCTTTGCCCATATGGAATCTTCAGCAATAAGAAGGGTGAGTCAATTGTCATAGGCGCGGTAAATGTGGCATTATGGCAAAAGCTCTGCCGCGCCATGGGCAGAGAGGACCTCATGGAGGATTCGAGGTTCGTCACTAATGACAACCGGGTAAAGAACGCGCCGGAGGTTATTGCGGCAATAGAGAACTGGCTTGACGGGCTGGGCTCCGTTGAAGAGGCTGCAGGAATTCTAAACAGGTTTGGCGTGCCCAATACCAAGGTCAATTCCATGGAGGATATTCTGCGCGACCCACATGTCATGGAGGAGAAGTGGATTAGAGAAATACCGGTCCATCAGTCCATAACATCAATAAAGGGCCTGCTGGCTCCGGTGGGCATTGCTGAGTTCTCCGATGCGGAGACCGTCACCCGCTGCGCCCCCGCGCTGGGGGAGCATACAGAGGAGTTCTTTCGCCACGGGCAAACCGTTGACGCACGCACTTGAACGACCGCACACCGGGCCGTGCGGCATGTAAACAGCTGATAATAAGCGATCTATACAAAAGGCGGCTCACCTCCACAACGGGCGGAGGTGAGCCGCTTTCCATATGAGCCGGGGTATGCGGCCCAAAATTCGACTGACGTGAATTTAAAATCAGAACTCCAGCGTGTCGCCGGCAGCGAGATAGCTTATCTGCGCGCCCAAGCGCTCCCTGAGCCGCTCATAGCTCCTGAGGCCCGTACAGTGGCAGGTGTGGTAGCGCGTGGGGGTGGAGGCCAGGCGCTCCGCCAGGGCCTCGGTGAGAGCGTCGTCCGTCTCGCCGGTGGCGGGAATCATCAGGTGAAAGCCGCCTATGACCTCCTGAGGAGGCTCGGGGCAGATCTCGGCGCAGCGGCTGAGGATATTCACAATGCCGCAGTGCGCGCAGCCGTCTATGAGCACGCGCCTGCCGCCTTCCTCTATCAGCAGGTTCTGTTCATGGGCGAAGTCGTCCGGCGTCTCGCCGTCGGGGCCGTAGAGCACCCGGTTGGCACTTGAAAAGAGCTCCCGGCCGCGCACCTCGGAAAAGAGGGTGAGTCCGTTGGAGATTTTGTACTCTGCGCCGGTGTAGACTATCCGCCCGCTGCCGGCGAGCCGGGGTTCGAGGCCTATGGCCTTCTTCACCCCCGGCTGAGGCCGGGACCACCGCGGCTCAAAGCCGCCGGAGCGCAGATAGACCGGCGCGGCGGGGCAGAGCTCCAGGAAGGCGGCGAGGCCGCCGCCGTGGTCGTCGTGGGCGTGTGAGATTATGGCGAAATCGGCGCTCGAGACGTCAATCCCGAGGCGCTCCGCGTTCTCGATATAGCTCGCATCCGGCCCGAGGTCAAAGAGGAAACGCCGTGAGCAGGCCTCGACCCAGAGGCTGAGGCCGTGGGCGCAGGCCAGGCCATCGCGGGCTACGTTGTCTATGAGGCAGGTAATTTTCATCCCGGGGCCGCCTATCTCACGATATCGCGGATTATGGGCCGGAGTTCCGGGCGCGCATCGGAGAAGGAGAAGCACTCGGAAAGGCTCTTTACGGCCTGTGCGGCGCTCTCCTCGTCCCTGGCGTGTATGGTGGCCAGCCGTTCGCCCTTTTTCACGGCGTCGCCGGTCTTTTTGTCCAGCACAAAGCCGACGGAGAGGTCTATCTCGCTGTCCTTGGTGGCGCGGCCGCCGCCCAGGTGCATGCTTACCAGGCCGCTATGTTCGGCCGCGATGGCGGAGACATAGCCGTCCACGGGGGAGAGGACGGGGGCCGTGACCTTGGCAGAGGGGAGGAGGGAGGTATCATATACGGCGCGCTCGTCCCCGCCCTGGGCGGTGACAAATTCGGCCATCTTGGCCAGGGCCGAGCCGTCAGCTATGCCGTGTTCGAGCTTCTCGCGGGCCTCGGCGTCCGAGGCGGCGGCGCCGCTCTCAGTCAGGATACAGCTCCCGAGGGTCAGGCAGAGCTCGAGCAGGTCCCCGCCGAAATCCCCGCGCAGGAGGGCGATGGACTCTTTCACCTCCAGCGCATTGCCGACGGCGCGCCCGAGGGGCTGGTCCATGCCCGTGATGCAGGCCACGGTGCGGCGGCCGGCGAGTTTGCCTATCTCGACCATCTCGGAGGCCAGGGTCCGCGCATCCTCCTCCGTCTTCATGAACGCGCCGTCTCCGCATTTGACGTCGAGGACTATGACGTCCGCGCCGGCGGCGAGCTTTTTGGACATTATGCTGCTGACTATGAGCGGGATGGAGGACACCGTTCCCGTGACGTCCCGCAGGGCGTAGAGCTTCTTGTCGGCGGGGTCCAGATCGGCCGTCTGGCCGGCTATGGCGAAGCCCACGCGCTCGACCTGCGCCAGGAAGGCCTCGTCGCTGAGGGCGCAGGAGAAGCCGGGAAAGCTCTCCAGCTTGTCTATGGTGCCGCCGGTGTGCCCGAGGCCGCGGCCGGACATCTTGGCCATGCGGACGCCCTGGGCGGCCACCATCGGCAGCAGGGCCAGCGAAGTCTTGTCCCCAACGCCGCCGGTTGAGTGCTTGTCGGCCTTTACCCCGGAGATGGACGAGAGGTCCAGGGTCTCCCCGCTGTGCATCATGGCGAGGGTCAGGTCAAGGGTCTCGCGCCGCGTCATGCCGCGCCAGACTATGGCCATGAGCAGAGCGGAGGCCTGGTAATCGGGTATGGTCCCCCGGGTATAGCCCTCGATGAAAAACTGTATTTCCTCGCGCGAGAGCTCGCCGCCGTCGCGCTTTCTGGCGATGATATCGGTCATCTGCATCGCAGAGTCTCTCCTTTGCATTGTGTTGGGACAATTATACCAGCATCAGCGCGGGAATACAACGTATTTGCGGCCGTTTATCACGCGCTCCACCCCGTCGGCCCAGGCCGGCAGGCGCACGTCCCCGGAGGGCAGCGCCACAAGGCTGCGCCGCCCGTCAAAGGTGGTCAGCGCGCCGTCCGGGGTGGTGAACCAGAGCGTGTCGTCCTCAGAGCCGGGAGGCGGCTGCGGCTCGGGGGCGGGCGGGGCGGGGCCCGCCTCGCCCGCGGCGGCCTCGGGCCCGGGCTTTTCCGTGGTCTCAAGGGGGCGCGGCGCCGGGAGGCCGCCGGCGGGGGCGGCGAACTCTATCGGGTCAGGGAAGCCGGAGAGGGAGGCGCGGCTCAGCCGCCGCTTCAGTGCCACGCGCCCGGAGCCTGCCGGGGCCATGACGCCCAGATAGCCCTCCGCCCCGCCGCCGTACACGGAGAGGCGCAGAAGAGAGCCGGGGTCGTCCGCCGCCGCCTCAAACACCGTCATCAGGCCGTCGGCATAGACGTGCAGCGAGCCGCGTGACTCGCCATCAATCAAAATTGGGTAGTCTCCATACATAAAAAACACCCCCGTTCCATTCACAGCAAAGAGTATGAGCGGAACGGGGGATTTATGACGCGCCTACATCCGGGCCTGCTCGGCCGCTCGGCGGCGGAGGCTCAGGCAGTCGGCTATCATGGCGATGAATTCGCTGTTGGTGGGCTTGCCCTTGATGTTGGATACCGTATATCCGAAGAACTTCTGCAGCGTCTCTATGTCGCCGCGGTCCCAGGCGACCTCTATCGCGTGGCGTATGGCGCGCTCCACGCGCGAGGGCGTCGTGTTGAACTTCCGGGCGACCTCGGGGTAGAGGACCTTGGTGACGGCATTTATGATGTCCATATCATTTATCGTAAGTATTATGGCCTCGCGCAGGTACTGGTAGCCCTTTATGTGGGCCGGGACGCCGATCTCATGGATGATGTCGGTGACAACGGCCTCGAGGCTGGGCTCGTTGCGCGCCGGCACGGCCTTGGGGGCGGCGGGGACGCTCACCGGGGCCGCAATCTGGTGCAGGTTCTGCAGCAGCGCGGCGGTGTCGCAGGGCTTGGGGACGAAGTAGCAGGCCCCGAGCTCGCTGCACTCGGACACCACGCGCGAACTCCAAAAGCCGGAGACGACGACCACGCGGGGCGACGCGCCGGTCTCGGGCAGGCGGCGGAGCAGCGTGAGCCCGTCCAGCTTGGGCAGAACCAGCTCCGTCAGGAGTATGTCCGGCTTCAGCTCGGCGGTGAGGGCCAGGGCCTCCACGCCGTCCTCGGCGAAGCCGACCGCCTCAAGCCCGCTCTCGGCCTGGATTGCGTCCGCCAGCGAGCGCCGGAAGTCCTCGCTCGGGTCCGCTATTAGAACGCGCGTTTTAGTTTCCATAATACTTACCTCCGTTATTTTACAATTACGGACTGCAATATATTTTTTTAAGCAGAATTGCCGCTCTGTAGATAATAATCTAACATATCTCCGCATCCTTTGCAAGCCTTTAAACGCCTAATTACAGGGAAAACTTATTTACATAATTCGACGGTTTTCGACAAAGCCGCTCAGAGCCCCTATTGGGGGGCCTGACGGAAAAGAGATATGGGATTAATTGACTTTCCGGCGGCGCACTTGCACGTTCAGCAGCACGACGGCGGAGAGGACCAGCGCGGCGCCCAGGGCGGCGGCGGGGGTGAGGGATTCCCGGAAGAATACGATGCCGACCAGCGTGGCGACCACGGGCTCGACGGAGGCCATGACCGACGCCCGGCCGGTCTCAAGACCGGTCAGGCCGTAGGTGTAGAGCAGGTAGGGCAGGTAACAGCTGACGACCCCTGTCCCAAGGCAGAGCAGAGCGTTTTCCCAGGAGGAGAAGAGCAGCTGCGCCGGGGCGCGCACGCCCCAGATGAGTGCGGCGCCCAGGGCGGCGAGGAGGCAGGAGTAGAAGTTTATCGTGTTGCTCGAATAGCCGCGCCCGAGGGCGAAGCGGGCGAAGATGCTGTACAGGGCGTAGCCCACCCCGGAGCCGAGGCCGAACAGCACGCCGGAGAGCGTGAGCTCCATCTCCACGCCCAGGCCGGAGACCAGGGCGCAGCCGGCAAAGGCCAGGCAGACGGCGGCGAGCTTTGAGCCGGTGAGCCGCTCATGAAAGAGCAGCGCGGAGAGCAGCGTCACAATCGCCGGGGCGGTGTAGAGGAGTATCGCGGCGGCGGAGAGGCTCATGCGGGCCATGGCCTCGAAATAGCAGTAGGTGAAGAAGAGCAGGCTGAAGAGCCCGGTGCCGATGAAGCACCAGAGGTCGCGGAGCCTTATCTTGAATTGCCCGGGGCCGGTAAATGCGAGCGTGACGGCGAAGCAGAGCGCGGCCAGGCCGCAGCGCAGGACGATTGTCGCGGCGCTGGAGGCGCCCTGCGCCTCCAGCAGGCGCCGGAACAGGCCCATAAAGCCCCAGAGGCAGCCCGCGGACAGCACGGCGGCGGTGCAGCGGTTTTTCATCATACCAGAGACCCCAGCCACTCGCTGAGCGGGAGATACGCGATGGGGAGGAACACGGCGGGGAGCATGTTTGCTATCTTTATTGGCTGCTGCCTGAGCCCGAGGAGGTTTATGGCGAGCCCGATGAGCAGTACGCCTCCCACGGCGCTCATCTCCGCGACTATGGCGCCGGTGAGCAGGGGGGAGAGCGCGGAGGCGAGCAGGGTGAGGGCCCCCTCCACCACGAACACGCACACGGCGCTGGCCGCCACGCCTATCCCCATGGCGGCGCCGTAGGCCAGGGAGGCGATAAGGTCCAGCACGGCCTTGGCGAAGAGTATGGAGTTGTCGCCGTTCAGCCCCGCCTCGACGCTGCCCATCACGGCCATTGAGCCTATGCAGTACATGATGGAGCAGGAGACGAAGGCGTTCGTGAAGCTCCCGCCTCCGGCCGGGCTGCGGCCGCCCAGGCGCTTCTCCGCCAGGCGGCCGAGGGCGTTGACCCCGCCGTCTATGTGCAGCAGCTCGCCTATGACGGTGCCCACGGAACAGCAGACTATTATGCACAGCACATCGGTCGTGCCCACCGTGCTGGCCACGCCCATGCCCATGGTGGCCAGGCCCAGCGCGACCATCAGGGAGTCGGTATATTTGCTTTTGATTTTTCCGCCGCAGAGCATTCCTATAAGGCCGCCGGCGAGCACGGCGAGCGAATTAGCGAGGACACCGAGCAAGTTGATCCCCCCATGTCGAAGTTTGAAAACAAAAAAATGATACCCTCGCCGCGGCCCAAAGTCAAGCGTTGAGATTGACAGTTCGCCGGGAAGAGAGTATTATTAATCCGTCTCAACGGGCGGGTATGGCGGAATTGGCAGACGCGCAGGATTTAGGTTCCTGTGAAGAAATTCGTGTGGGTTCGACCCCCACTACCCGTACCAGCTCGTCGCAAGCGTCATATCGCTTGCGACGAGCTTTTTCATTTTATTGCAAAGCTCATCGCGTGCTCATTCTGCTGCTCCTCGCTTCCAGGCCGCAACCGCTGTGCTGGATTGCGGCTTGGGGCTGCCGCTTCGCGGCGGTTTTGTTTTTTGCCCGCGTGCGTCGCACTCAGGATCGAACCCAATTTGCCGGACCTCGGCTTTTCTGCCCCGGGCCCCAGGGAGAGGCCGGAAAGGGCGGGGCACACGGCGTCGCTGCGGAGGGACTGGGAGAGCGGGGGAGCGGAGGGTATCTCACAATTCGGTCCGCTGTGGGCGATTGGGGCGCGGGGGTCTGCCGGGCTCAGAGCCTCTCCTTCCGGCATAAAACTTCATGCGCCTTGGCGTACCACAATGAGAAGCAAAATCAGCGGCGCATGAAGTTTTTGGGCATCATTTCCGGTTACCCCGAAGGGGCGAGGAAGTGGCGCATCTCAGAGTTTTGCTATGCTTTTGCATAGCAAAGACGGCATCCCCGGAATGATTTCGGGGATGCCGTCTGGCTGATGTCAGGTCAATTGGGACCGTCCTCCTCTTCCGGCCCGGGCTGTTCCTGCTGTGACTGCTCGTGCTGGGATTTGAAGAACTCCTCAAAGTAATCGCGCCGGGTCTTGTTGTCGGCGGGGGGGATGTTTGAGGCAATCTTGACGGTCTCGCGGCTCTGCACGTCGTCCTCTGTGAAGTAGTCCATGGCCGGCTGGGACTTTTTCGCCGGCTGCTGGGCGCGCTTGGGGGCCGCGGAGCCGGCGGCGTGGTGTTCACCGGCCTGGCGGGACTGGGCCTCATCGGCGCGGCGCTCCCTCTCGGCCTCGGCGCGGCGGACATCGCGCAGGTGCCTTTTGTGCAGCGCGCGGTACCGGGCGACGAGGATAAAGTAGACCACGGCGAGTATGACAAGCGCAACTATCACGCCTATCACGACGGGGCTGTTGAAGGTCTCCGAGAGCCGGGAGCGCATGTACTCGACCCTGGAGAGCTCAACCGAGGTGCTGGCCACTAGCTCGCTGGTGCCCAGCACGTCCCCGTTCAGGCTCAGGGTGAGTTCGCCCAGAACCGTCCCGGCCGAGATGGGGGCGACGAGCGGCTCGCCGTCGCGCTCCGAATACACCACAACGTCGCGCTCTATGGTGGAGAGGTCGGCGTCATCCGCCACTATGGCGGTTACCACGGTGATGGGGCGGAGAGAGACGCGGTCGACGCCGTCGCCCATCTCCACGGCGACGTCGGTTATCAGTTCGGAGGAGCTGACTATCTCCCTGACGCTGAAATTGTCGAACACCCAGTTGTAGAGCGTGACGGAGTCGGTAAAGCTCTGGTATTCATAGCCGCTGCCGTCGGCGCGCTCCACGGCCTGGCAGCCCAGGACAACCGCCATGAGGCGGATCCCGTCCCTCTCCGCAGTGGAGATGAGGCAGTAGCCCGCGGCCTCTGTGTGCCCCGTCTTTACGCCGTGCGCGTACTCATAGTAATAGGAGTCGCCAAAGGCGGAGGATGAATTTATGAGGGCGTTCGAGTTGGACAGCGCGCGCTCTTCAGAGACATTTGTGGCGGGGACGGTGTATGTAACGGTGTTGCACAGCGTGGTGAAGAGCTGGTGGTTGAGCGCCTCGCGCGTTATGAGCGCGAGGTCGGCCGCCGTCGTGTAGTGGTTTTCGTCCGGCAGGCCGTGGGTGTTTGTAAAGTTTGTGCCGGTACAGCCGAGCTCGGCGGCGCGGCTGTTCATCAACTCCACAAATGCCTCGACCGAGCCGGAGACATGCTCCGCTATTATGTTGCAGGCCTCGTTTGCCGAGGAGAGCATGGCGCAGTAGAGCAGGTCGATGAGGCTCATCGTCTCGCCCGGGACTATGCCGGCCGTGCTGCCGTCCTCGGCGATGCCCTCCATCGCGCTCTCGGAGGCGGTGACCTGGTCATCCTCCGCCACCTCGCCCCGCTCTATCGCCTCTACGGCCAGCAGGACGGTCATGACCTTGGTGAGAGAGGCGGGATAGGCCTGCTGGTCGGGGTTGAGCGAATAGTAGACCCTGCCCGTCTCTGGGTCGGCTAGGACAACCGCGGCGGCGCCGACCACGGGGTCATCGAGCGCGAGCGCCGCGCCGGGAGCGGAGGCCAGGAGCAGGCAGACGGCCAAAACTATTGGGAATAACTTTAATTTTCTCATATCAATCTCCGCAACAGTGTGTTATTATATAGCAGGACGGCCATGGGGGAACTTAGTTCCCGGGCGCCGCGAATTATCTCTATCCAGTCGATTATAACGTCAGTACCCGCGAAAAGCAACAGCAAATTCTGTTTAAGAGGGGTGTAAAGTATGGGAAAGCCGCGAAAGGCCGACATATTGTGCCTCCTGGCCGCGGCGGCTTTCGCCCTGGCCTGTCTGTTTTCGCGCTCGCGGGGAGCGCGGGAGGCCGGCGTGTATACGGAGCGGGAACGCCCTCCCATATCCGCCGGGACCATAGTGGAGGAGACCGCCGGGGGGAAGATAGACATAAATTCCGCCTCGGCCGAGACGCTTGAGCTCCTCCCGGGAATAGGCGAGGTGAGGGCCGCGGAGATAATCGAGTACCGCGGGCGCCACGGCGCCTTTGAGAGCGTGGATGAGCTCCTCGAGATAGACGGCATAGGCCCGGTGATACTCGAGGGCCTGAAAGAATATGTGACAGCGGAGGAAATGCAATGAAAATCCTCGTCGTGGACGACGAAAAACTGTTGGTGAAGGGCATTAAATTCAACCTGGAGAACGAGGGCTACCAGGTGGAGGCCTGCTATGACGGAGAGAGCGCGGTCCAGCTGGCGCGCGGGGGAGGATACGGCCTCATAATCCTGGACCTGATGATGCCGGGGCTGGACGGCCTGGAGGCCTGCCAGCAGATACGCAGCTTCTCGACCGTGCCGATAATCATGCTCACCGCGAGGAGCGAGGACTCGGACAAGCTGCTGGGCTTTGAGTCCGGGGCGGACGACTATATAACCAAGCCCTTCAATATCCTTGAGCTCAAGGCCAGAATAAGGGCGCTGCTGCGCCGGGCCTCCATGCCCGCCGCCGAAGGGACCGGGGCCGGGGACGTGCTCCGCCGCGCCCACCTCGAACTGGACAGCGCGAAGCGTACGGTAAAGAGGGAGGGGCGGAGTGTGGAGCTCACGGCCAAGGAATTCGACCTGCTCGAGCTGCTGATGCGCAACCCGGGCAGGGTGTACAGCCGCGACAATCTGCTCGACCTCATCTGGGGCTATGACTACCAGGGGGACGCGCGCACGGTGGACGTGCACATCAGGCGGCTGAGAGAGAAGGTGGAGCTGGACAGCGCCTCGCCGGAGCTGATAATAACGAAGTGGGGGGTGGGCTACTACTTTGCGGAATAGCGCCGGAGCGGAGAAAAAGCGCAGAAAACTGACCCAGCGCGTGCAGTTCAAGTTCGTGCTGGCGTTTCTCACGCTCATAGTGGCCCTGCTGGCCCTGGTGGACACCTACCCCATAGCCGCCTCGCGGGACCTGGTCGCCTCCGAGAAGGAGAGCAGCCTGCTGAGCCAGGCCGGAGTCGTCTCCGCCTCGCTCTCCGCGCTCGACACGCTCTCGAGCGACAACGTGGGGCAGGTCATGTCCCTCCTCGACATCACCGGCCTGGAGCGGATACTGGTCACGGACGGCTCGGCCAGGATAGTCTATGACAGCCTCTCGCCCTCCGACGGGGGAAAGTACGCCCTCCTCTCCGAGGTGGCGCTCGCCCTGGAGGGGAAGCAGGTGTTCTGGTCGCGCTTTGCCGAGGGGGCCTTCACCTCGCGCGCGGCGATACCCGTCTACTCCAGCCGCGGGCTGGCGGGGGCCGTCTACATCTGCGAGCGGGACGAGTCGCAGGCGGAGCTCATCATCTCGGTGCAGAGCAGGCTCTGGATGATATCCCTGGTCTGCCTGGCGGCGGCCATGGCGCTGACGGTGGTGTTCTCCCGGGCCCTGACCGCGCGGATAACGCGACTGGCGGAGGCCATGCGCGTGGTGCGCGGCGGCGACTACGCGCACAGGATAAAGCCCGAGGGCAACGACGAGCTGACGGAGCTCTCAGAGGAATTCAACGACCTGACAGAGCGGCTGCAGACCACGGAGGCCCAGAGGAGGCGCTTCGTCTCCGACGCCTCGCATGAGCTCAAGACGCCTCTGGCGGCCATAAGGCTGCTGGCGGACAGCATAATACAGAGCGGGGACATGGACGAGGCCACAATGCGCGAATTCGTGGCCGACATAGGCTCGGAGGCGGACAGGCTGCAGAGGACCTCCGAAAAGCTGCTGGACCTCTCCAGGCGGGACGCCGGGGCGCCGAGGGCGCTGGGGCGCGTGGATTTGGGCGAGGCGGCCGCGGCCACAAGCCGGCTGCTGACGCCCCTGGCGGCGAAGATGGGCGTCACGCTCAACTGCTCGGCCGAGGAGGACTGCTTTGTGACGGCTTCGGACGACGAGCTGTACCAGATAGTGTTCAATCTGGCGGAGAACGCCGTGAAATACAACGTCGAGGGCGGCGAGGTGGCCATCTCCGTCCGTCACGGCGGAGCGCGCGTGCTGCTGACCGTGGAAGACACGGGCATGGGCATACCGGAGGAGGACCTGCCGCACATATTCGAGAGATTCTACCGCGTGGACAAGGCGCGCTCGCGCGAAAAGGGCGGGAGCGGGCTCGGGCTCTCGATAGTCCACGACGCCGTGGTCTCGCTGGGCGGGGAAATAGAGGTCTCCGCGCGCGAGGAGCGCGGGACGCGCTTCGCCGTCAGCTTCCCGCCGGCGGCAGAGGAGGGGGGCGGAGAGCTGTGAGGAGAATCGCCATACTGCTCTGCGCGCTGCTGCTCGCGCTCTGCGCGGGCTGCGGGGAGCAGGGGGAGGCCTGGGATGTCTGCAGGGCCGTGGCGCCCGCCTACCGGGAGGGCGCGGAGCTGGTGCGCTTCGAGAGCGTGACCGTACCGGAGGGGGAGAGCGTTATAGACGCCCTCATAGACGCGCTCAATTCGCCGGCCGCGGACCCGGAACTGCAAAATCCATTGCCTGGGGACGGGGCCATAACCGGCTATGAGCTCTCCGGAACGGTGCTGGAGCTCTCGGCCGGGGAGGGCTACATGTCGCTCGCCGGGCTGGACAAGACGCTCTGCGACTGCTGCCTCGTGCTGACTCTCTGCCAGATAGAGGGGGTGGAGGCCATAGCCGTCAGCGTGAACGGAATAACGATAACGGACAATCTCGGAGCGGGCGACTTTCTGACATATGACGCCGCGTCCGCCCCGGGGGAGGGGTAAGAGCCCGTAAAAGGCCCCTCAGGTCAGGGGCGGATAAAAAATATACGGAGGAATGGACAATGAATAACCTTGAGAGACTTCAGAGGGCCGTGGAGGCGGCGGGCCTGGACGCGCTGCTGCTCATGGACGACAAGAACATATTCTACGCCACCGGCTTCATGCCGACGGACAGCGCCGCGCTGGTCACGCCGGGGGCGGCGTATCTGGTAACGGACTCGCGCTATATCGAGGCGGCCGGAAAACAGTGCGTGAGCGGGGTGGAGACGGTGCTCAACACGCGCGAGAGGCCGCTCATGGCCTGCCTCAGAGACCTGGCGGGGAAGCACGGCGTCAGGCGCCTGGGCGCGGAGGAGGAGTATCTCAGCCACGCTATGTACCTGCGCGTCGAGGAGGCCCTGGGCCTGGAGCTCATCCCCGCCCAGGACATGGTGACCGGGCTGCGGCAATCGAAGTCCGAGGCCGAGCTCGAGAGCCTGATAGCCGCCCAGCGCATAGCGGAGAGGGCCCTGGAGGAGGTCCTGCCCCTGATAAAGCCGGGCGTGAGCGAGAGGGCCATAGCGGCCGAGATAACCTACAGGATGCTGCTCCACGGGGGCGAGGGGAACTCCTTTGACCCCATCGTGGTGGCCGGGGCCAAGTCCAGCATGCCGCACGGCGTGCCCGGCGACGAGCTGATAAAGGACGGCGACTTTGTCACCATGGACTTCGGCTGCATCAAGAACGGCTACTGCTCCGACATGACGCGTACGGTGGCCGTGGGGCACGCGACGGAGGAGATGCGCAATGTGTACGACACGGTGCTCAAAGCGCAGCTCGCCGGCATAGCCGCGGCCAGGCCGGGCGTGCCGGGCGCGGACATACACAACGCCGCCGCGGCCGTGATAGCGGAGGCCGGCTATGGCCGGTATTTCGGCCACGGGTTTGGACACGGCGTGGGCCTCTATATACATGAGGCGCCCAATGCCTCCCCGCTGAACACCGCCCCGATGCCGGAGGGGGCCGTCATCTCGGCCGAGCCGGGCATATACCTGCCGGGGCGCTTCGGCGTGCGCATAGAGGACGTGCTGTACCTGACGGGGGACGGAAACGTGGACATCACAAAAGCGCCCAAGGAGCTGTTGATTCTCTGAGAATAGCTGTTGACAGAAAATGAAAGAGTGATAAAATAGTTAAGGCAAACGATTCAACGTTTGTTTAATCGAAAGGGAATGAACCGTGGGGGGAATTGACGTGTTGGACCTGCTCAGGCGCGAGGGCGTAAACAGCGAGATAATTTCCGCGATAGAGAAGTTCCGCTCGGAGCACGAGGTGGCGGCCGAGGCGGAGCACAGGCTGCAGAGCAGCCCGAGATTTGAGTATTACGGAAAGGAGATCTGGGAGCAGGCGGCCACGGCGCTGCTGTGCGGGGAGAACCTGCTGCTGGTGGGGCCCAAGGCCACGGGCAAGAACGTGCTGGCCGAGAATCTGGCGGCGGCCTTCGGGCGGCCGAGCTGGGACGTGTCCTTCTACATAAACACGGACGCCGCCTCACTCATAGGCACCGACACCTTTACCGGGGGCGAGGTGACCTTCCGCCAGGGGCCGATAACCAAGTGCGCCCTGCTGGGCGGCTTCGGCATACTCGACGAGATAAACATGGCCAAGAACGAGTCGCTGGCCGTGCTGCACGCCACGCTGGATTTCCGCAGGGTCATAGACGTGCCGGGCTACGACAGGATAGAGATGGACGGCGCGACGCGCTTCATCGCCACGATGAACTACGGCTACGCGGGCACGCGCGAGCTGAACGAGGCGCTGGTGTCGCGTTTCGCCGTGATAGAGATGCCGCCCATCTCGCCGGAGAACCTGAAAAAGCTGCTCAAGCGCGAGCATCCCAGTCTCAAGGACGAGTGGGCGGAGCAGTTCACGGGCCTGTTCCAGGACCTGAGGCGCAAATGCGACAGCGCGGAGATATCCACAAAGGCGCTGGACCTGCGCGGGCTGATGAGCGCCGTGGGGCTGATGGCGCACGGGCTGAATGCGGTGGACGCCCTGCGCATGGGCGTGGTCAACAAGGCCTTCGACCCCTTTGAGCGCAAGCTGGTGGAGGACGTGATAGTCTCGCGCATCCCCGCCGACCTGGGCCGCAGCGGGCTCTTTGACTGAGATGCTCAGCGAGAGGGAGGAGGAGCGGCAGCAGCGCCGCGCGACAAACCAGATATGGACTGCGGCCGGCGACTACTCGCTCTCGCCGACCTCGCGGGCCTACGACCCGGAGGGCTACGCCGACGTGTACATGAACAGCATCGTCGGCGCGGTCTACAGGTACTACGACTACCCTGTGATAAAAAAGCTGCTGGACGCCATGGAAAACGCCCCGCACGGGGAGGTGTACGAGGACCTCTTCTGGACGGGGCTGGAAAACTGCGCGTATCAGCGCGCGGTGGGCGAGCGGCCGGCACTGAGGCTGCTGAGGGAGGGCTATGCGCGCACGGTCCTGGGCCAGGCGGCGGGGCGCAGCGAGCTGGACCTGTCTCTGGCCGACCGCGTGAAGCTGGAGCACTACCGCCGCGCCCTGGGCGAGAGGCGGCCGCTGATAGAGCGCGAGGAGAAGCTGCTGGACTCGCTGGAATTCACGCCGGACATGAGCAGTGAGCAGATCGTCGAGCGGATGAAGCAGCTCCTGAGCGCGTATTTCGGAGTGACGGGCGGGATGCTGCGCCGGGAGAGCCGGGGCAAGCTGCCGCAGTTCATGGCCGGTTTTGGCCGGCGGAGGGGCGGCCTGGGCTCCAGGGTGCGCACCGAGGACGCGGCGGGAGGCCGGAAGCCCGGAAAACCGAGCGCGCTGAGCCGGCTGGGCGGGGCGCGCTCGGCCGAGCAGCTGCGGGAGTATGTCGAGGACTGTTTCGGGGTCTCCATGTACGGCAAGGGCGATGTCTCCGCGATAGAGGATAGGCTGTGCCGGGACCGCCACGAGGGCTGCATGCTGCACTTCACCCGGGGCGAGGAGAAGCAGGGCCGGATGCGCGACGGGGAGATACTGCTGCAGCGCAGGCAGTCAAAGCGCCAGGCGGAGCTGAACCGCGGCTATTATGAGAAGGGGATAATACAGCACACCCTGGCCATCATAAGGCTGACCGAGCGCGTCCGGAACTGCATACTGGTGCATCTGGACGACTCCATGATAAAATCCCGCGCGGGGGAGCTGAACGCGCCGGTCATATGGCGCGGGGTCTATCTGAATGACGCCCGCGTGTTCACGAGGCACGAGCGGACGACGGACACGGAGCTGTCCGTGGACGTGCTGCTCGACGGCTCCGCCTCACAGCTCCAGAGGCAGGAGAGCGTGGCGGCACAGGCGTACATCCTGGCGGAGAGCCTGACCCGCTGCGGAGTGCCGGTAAGGGTGTATTCTTTCTGCACCGTGAACGAATGTACGGTGCTGCGTATATACCGGGACTATAACGAGGACAAGCGGAACGACGCCGTGTTTGACTACGCCGCCGCGGGCTTCAACCGGGACGGCCTGGCGCTGAGGGCGGCCGGATATATGCTCAGCAGCACGCCGTATGAGCGCCGGCTTCTGATAACCCTCTCGGACTGCAGTCCGAACGACGTCAAAAAAATAAGCGACAACGGCGGCAGGCCGCGGGAGTATCAGGGCGAGGCCGGCGTGCTCGACTCGGCGTCCGAGGTGGAGAAGCTCAGGCGCATGGGGGTCAGCGTCATGTGCGTGTTCACGGGCGAGGAGGCGGAACTGCCCAACGCGAGGCGCATATACGGCAGGGAGCTGGTGCGCATACGCTCGATAAGCCAGTTCGCCGACGCCGTCGGCAAGGTGATAGTGCAGCTCATAGGCTCGATGTGAGAGAAAGCGCCCGCCCGGACAATGTCCGGGCGGGCGCTTTTTAAGGCTTGCGTGGCTCTGACGGAAACGCGGGCATCCGGCGGCACATTGCCGCGGGCGGAGGGGTCTGCGCTCTGCCTACTCGCATGCGCGCGTTGCTCCCAGGCGCAGCCTGGCAGTCTGGTTCAGCAGGGCGATAGCCCGACCACGCATCGGCGCGGGCGGAGAGGTCTGCGCTCTGCCCACTCGCGTGCGCGCATTGCCTCCAGGCGCAGCCTGGCAGCCTGGCAGCCTGGGGTTAGTCAAAGACGGATTCGGACTTGACGTGCAGGACCTGGCCTGTGAGGGCATCCACGGCATATTCGTATTCCATGGCGTCGTATACGAAGCTGACCTCGTAGTATTTGAAACCGTCCTCGTTCTCAAAATCGGCCTTCAGGCCGGTGACCTCGGCGGCGGTGAGCCCGGCGTCGGCCAGAGCGGCCTGCTTTGCGGCGCTGCCGCCTATGCTCCCGCTGGTATAGAAGCCGAAGTACCAGACCGCGACCGCGGCAATAACCAGCACCACTACGGCTATGGCTATTATGATAGCAGTTTTCTTTTTCATGTATAACCTCCTAGAATTTCCTGACGGGCATATATTAACACGGTCAGGATTAGAGGAATGTTAAAACTGAGAAAAATTTTGCCCGGGCGAAAAGAGGGTGATATATTAATGGTGGTCTAATATTGGGGTGCGAGAATACGCATAAAGGGTGTGATGATATGAGAATACTGGTAGTGGAGGACGAGCGGGATCTGAACCGCGTCATATCAAAGCGGCTGACCGCCGCCGGCTATACGACGGACTCGTGCTACAACGGCGCGGACGCGCTGGACTACCTGGCGGGCGCAAAATATGACGCCGCCATATTCGACGTGATGATGCCGGTGCTGGACGGCTTCAGCGCCGTGCGGCGCATGCGCGAGGCCGGGGACATGACCCCGGTGCTGTTCCTCACGGCGCGCGACGCGGTGAGCGACAGGGTGCAGGGTCTAGATCTGGGCGCAAACGACTATCTGATAAAGCCTTTCGCCTTCGACGAGCTGCTGGCGCGCATACGCGCCATGACCCGCAAGAGCGCCGGCAGTGCGACGAACGTGTTCACCTGCGGAGACCTGACGCTGGACGCCTCTGCCCACTCGGTGGAGCGCGCGGGAAAGCGCATCGAGCTGTCCGCAAAGGAGTTCGCCGTGCTCGAATACCTGATAAGGAACAAGGGCTCGGTGCTCTCGCGCGAGAGCATAGAGAACAACGTCTGGAACTACGACTGGGAGGGCGGCACGAACGTTGTGGACGTGTATGTCAGCTATCTCAGGCGCAAGGTGGACGCCGACTTTGACAGGAAGCTCATCCACACCGTGCGCGGCGTGGGCTGGGTGCTGAGGGAGGAGCCATGAGGTTCCTCACAATCAAGACGAGGGTGACAATATATTTCA
>CALWYN010000104.1 GCA_944385755.1 uncultured Oscillospiraceae bacterium | reverse complement strand
GGCGGACTTGCTGACCATGCGCGAGCATTGCGACCAGCCCTACAAGGGCCAGACCCTGGCCTATATCGGGGAAGCCCGGTGCAATAAGGGCAGTTGCCTGCTGCTCGCCGCGGCCATGCTGCTCGGCGCCTGCGGCGCCGGCACTCCGGAGGGCGAGCCGCAGGCCACGAGACCCGCGGCACAGGGAGAACAGACGGGGGACCTGCCCGGTACGGAGCTGGGCGTTATGGGGGCGGCGGACAGCATTTTTTCGCTCAACTACAACTCCTCGGCCAGCCTGAACCCCTACGCCACGACGGATAACAAGAACCTGCTCGTCACCCAGCTGGTGTGTGACAACGTATTTGAGCTGGACGACGACTACAACCTCTCCTCGCGCATAGTCACGAGCTGGAGCGTCTCGGCCGAGGGGACCTGGTGGACGCTGAAGATTGACACCGGCGTCAAAATGCACGACGGCAGCAACCTGACCGCGGCGGATGTGGCTTATTCAATACAGCTGGCCAGGAGCTCCGAACGCTATTCGGGACGGTTTTTGACGATGTACGGCGTGAGCTCCTCCGGGGAGGACACGGTGAACATCTCGACCAGCAAGCCGGATTTGCAGCTGCTCTACCTGCTCACGGTGCCGGTGGTGAAGTACGGCTCCATAAGCAGCTCAAAGCCCGTGGCCTCCGGGCCGTATATGTACGTCGAGGGGGAGGACTATCTGGAGGCCTTTGACGGCTATGCCGGCGAGGGTGCCCTGCCTGTGGACAGGGTATATCTGAGGGAGTACACCGAGACGGAGGAGATAATAACCGCCTTTGAGGACTCATATATAGACCTGGTCGTCAACGACCCCTCGGGAAAGTCCAACCTGGGCTACGGCGGCAACACGGAGACACGCTATTTTACCACGACGAACATGCACTATTTCGGCTTCAACATGGAGAGCGAGTTCGTAAACTACCAGCCGTACCGCTACGCCCTTCAGCTGGCCGTGGACAGGGAGTACGCCGCCGAAACCCTGATGAACGGCGGAGCCGTGGCCGCTGCCCTGCCCATATCCCCGCGCAGCCCGCTGTATGACACGGGCATGGCCAGGGAACTGCGGTATGACATGGAGGCCTGCCTGGAGGTTCTGCAAAACTCCAACGTGCAGGACTATGACTCGGACGGCAAGCTGGAGTATGTGGACATGAGCGCGATGCGCGAGATAGAGATCGACCTTGTCGTCTGCTCGGAGAGCGCGGGCAAGGGCGACATCGCCAAGAAGTTCGCCGACGACCTGGCGGAGATCGGCGTGACGGTGAACGTCCGCGAGCTGAGCTGGAACGACTACATAACGGCGCTGCAGAACCGCGATTTCGACATGTACTACGCCGAGGTCAAGCTGCCGGCCAACTTCGATCTCACTCGCCTGCTCACGCAGGAGGCCGCTCTGAACTACGGCGGCATAGACGACGAGAACTACGCCACGTATATAGACGCCTTCCTGGCCGCGGGGGATACGGGCAGGGCCCAGGCCTGCAGCGACATGCTCACGTACATAGCCACAAACGCGCCTATAGTGCCCATCTGCTTCGAGCGCCAGGAGGTAATAACGCACCGCAACGCCATAACGGGGATAAACCCCACATCCAGCAACGTCTTTTTCGGGATAACACTCTGGCAGGTAAATTTCAGCACTGAGGAGGAGAATTGATGACAGACAGAGAACTCATGGACATGGCGGCCGAGGCGGCAAAGAGGGCCTACGCCCCATATTCGCGCTTTCCCGTGGGCGCGGCGCTGGAGTGCTCCGACGGGACGGTCTTTACGGGCTGCAATGTCGAAAATGCCGCCCTGGGCAGCACGATATGCGCCGAGCGCACGGCGGCCTGCAAGGCGGTGAGCGAGGGACACACGGATTTCGTGCGCATCGCCATCTGGGGGGAGAGCAAGGACTACTGCATGCCCTGCGGGGCCTGCCGGCAGTTCCTCTCCGAGTTTTCGCGCGACATGGAGGTGCTCTGCTCCAAAGCCGGCGGCAGGTATGTGAGCTACAGGCTGAGCGAACTGATGCCGCACATGTTCAACTACTGAGGCGGCATGGAGCTGGAGCAGCTCAGGATTTTCTGCGCGGCGGCGGAGCGGAGGAGTTTTTCCGCCGCCGCGGCGGAACTGTACATAAGCCACTCCACGGTGTCCCGCGCGGTGGCGGAGCTGGAGCGCGAACTGGGCGCCGAGCTTTTTGAACGCTCGGCGCGCGGCGCGGAGCCGACCGAGGTCGGGAGGGAACTGCTCTCCGGCGCGAAGCAGCTGCTCTCCGCCGAGGCGGAGCTCAGGGAGCGCATAAGAGAGACTGGAGGTAAGATATGAGGAAAAAACTGCCCGTCAGGGTGACGGCAATGGTCCTGGCTGCCGTGCTTGCGCTGGGAGGAGTGCCGGCCATGGCCGCCTCGGCCGGGGCGCAGGGCACCTCGTTCAGCGACGTGCCCGCCGGGGCCTGGTATGCCGAATACGTCACGCTCTGCTCCAGCTGGGGCATCATCAACGGCTACGAGGACGGCACATTCCGCCCGGACGCCGATATCACGCGCGGCGAGTTCATGAAGCTGCTGACCACGATAGGCGAGCTGGTGCCCTATAAGGTGATAGACACCAGCGAGCACTGGGCGGCGCCCTACTGGGATCTGCTGAACGACAATGGCGTGCTCTGGGGCCTGGACATCCCCTGCACGCGCGAGGCGCTGAACACGGCCATAACCCGCTATGAGATGTGCGTGATGCTCGCCAATTTCTGCTCAAACGTGTTCTCTGAGAACTTTGTGGAGCTCCAGAACCTGCAGAGCGCCATAGCGGACTATTCCAGCATAGAGTCGAAATACGTGAGCGCGGTGGAGCAGGCCTACGGCAAGGGCATACTCACGGGCTATGACGACGGGAGCTTCCACGGCGAGGAGACGATGACCCGCGCGCAGGCCTCCGCAGTCGTCGTGCGCACGGCCTGGCCGGACGAGCGCGTCGAGGTCTCCGACGCGAGCGAGATAGTGGACACGACTCCGCCTGAGAGCGGGGACACCGGCAGCGGCATGGACCCGTCCAGCTCCTTCGCCTGGCAGAGCCGCTCGATGCTCGACGCCTGGGGCAACCTGAGCGCCGAGGGGCGCCTCATCCTCTTCGGGGACGCCGGCAAGTCCTATTTTACCGGCAGCGAGGCCAATCTCTCGGACTACATAGTGACCGTACAGGTCAAAACCTGGGACATAAACAGCGCGGGCGAGTACTATACCCGCACCTGGAACCTGCAGGTGAACAAGGCCGTGGCCCAGGAGGTTATTGCCATCTTCGAGGAGATCTACGCCTCCAGCGAGCGGTTCCCCATACACGCGCTGGGCGGCGCGCGCTATACCGACTCCCTGCGCCACTCCTGGGGCTGCGCAATAGACATCAACCCGGTCGAGAACTACTATGTGAACACGACGACCTGGACGGCCCTGACGGGCAGCTACTGCTACAAGACCAGCGACAGCCCGTACTGCATAAGGCCGGACGGCATTGTGGTGCAGACCTTCGCCAAATACGGCTGGGGCTGGGGCGGCGGCACCGCCGAGAACAACTACACCGGCTGGAACACCACGGCCGACTACATGCACTTCTCCATCCTCGAATCCGGAGGCTGAGAGATGCGGAAAACTCCCCAGCGGGCCTTGGGCCCGCGGGGGAGTTTGAGCCTGTCGAAAAAGGCGTTAGCCTTTTTCGACAAAGGGAGGCTCGCTGCGCTCCGCGCCTCGGTCGTCCGCCCGTGCGGACGATTCGACGCTCGCTCCGCGCAAAGTGTTTTTTCGACGTACACGCCGCCGGAAAAACGATCTCACTTTCTTTCGCCGCCTGCGGGCGGCGAAACTCTGCGAGGCTTTTTCGACACATCGGAACTCCCCCGCGGGCCCAAAGCCCGCGGGGGAGTTCGTTTTTTCACACGAGAGAGTTTAGCGGGGGGTGAAGGCCTCACGCACCTCGGCCTGCCTGCCGCAGGTCATGCGCCCCTCCGGGCAGCGGCCCGTCATGTAACAGGTGGGGCCGTAGAGCGAGAACAGGAGGGGCCACCGCCTGCGCAGCGCCTCCAGCGCGGCCGTGGCGGCCTCGCGTATCTCCCACTGGGCCCTGCTGCAGCAGCGGAGCCGGGTGAACACGGCGAGCTCTCGAGCGTTCATAGTAGTCACCACGGGGACGGTCTGGCCGGCCAGGAGGAGGTAGACGGCGTCGTGAGGGTCCATTCCCTTTTCCAGCAGCTGTTTTGCCGCCGATCGGGCGGCGGAGAAGGCCGCGCGGTATGCGCCGTCCAGGCCGGCGTCCACGACACTCTGCGGGAGGACGTAGTTTGAATAGTCGCAGCACCGGAGCAGATCCGGCGGACAGAGCGACTGCATACGGTGGCGCGTCAGATGCGTGAGAGCGGCGAGAGAGAGGCGGTTGAAGCGCAGGGTGAAGGCGGCCTGCTCGAGCTCCCGCGCGCGGGGCGCGGCCAGCAGCGCCCTGAGGAGGGCCAGGGCCTGTTCCCCGCCGGGCTCCGTGGGCTGAAGGCCGCGGGACAGCATGGCGGCACGGCAGATCTCCCGCTCGGGCCTCTCCGGCCTGGAGAGTACCTCGACCGGCGCCCGGCCCGGGGTTTCGGCGCCGGAGGCGGGCAGGGGCAACTCCACGGGGGCGTAGTCCTCCGGGCGGCGGACGGCAAGATAGGGGAAGAGCTCCTCACACTGGGCAAAGAGCTCCTCGCCCAGGGCGCGGAGTTCCGGATAGTCCCGCCCGCGGCCGTAGGCCAGCTCGTTCATGATGTGGTTGAGCTCCCGGGCGTTTACCGTGCAGTAGAAGTTGCTGTGGAAGCAGTAGGGCAGCACAAAGCGCGCGTCCTCGCGGGGCACGCCGGCGGCCTCCAGCCGGCCGTAGAGCGCGAAGAGGGCCTCCACCGCGCTGCGGAAGAGCACTTCGGCCCCGCCCTCACAGCCGCTGAGGTCGGGCTCATATACGCCGGCCGCGGAAAAATCCACATAGCGCCTGCTCTTCACCGTGAAGGAGGCGAGGCGGAATTCAATCATGAACTGTTCGGCGAACACAGACACGTCCTCGAAGGCCAGGTTTATGGCGGCGTGCTCCGTCACGGAGGCGTGGCCGGAGGAGAGAATCTTGCCTATGAGCCTGGAATTCTTCTCAGTGTTGCCGGCCGAGGCCTCGTACAGCTCGCAGGCCGTGCCCGGCGTGGAGGAGATGCGCCCGGCGCAGGAGACTATGCGGTCCGGCTCGGGCGTGAAACCTATTATTTTTGCGTGTCCTTTCATGTCGCGCCTCCCAGCTCTTGTTTTGATTATAATAACATTGGGGCGGGGAAAGCGCAATCACTCCTCGATTTTTACGATGTCCATCGCCGACTCCAGCAGCAAATTTATGAGCTCGTTGCGCGAGCGGTTGGTGCGTACGGCCAGCTCGTCGAGCCGCTCCAGAGTCTCGTCGCGCATGCGCACGGAGACGACCTTGTGCCCGTCGTCGCCGCGGCGCGGCTGTTTCTTCTTAATGCGTATTTCGCCTGCCATGCCATCACTCCGTTCTATGTCATAGTTTAGCTTGACAGGTATAGTTTTAGTATACTATAATTATATAGTCTATTTTAGACTATATAATTATAGTACAGAAAGAAGGCCGAGGGATGAGGAGATTGGGAGCCCTGGCGTTGGCGCTCGTACTGATATTCACCGCCGCCTCCTGCGGCTGCGCGCCTGGGGAGAGGAGGGCGCTGGCCCTGGCCAGGGGCTGGGACGAGCAGCGGCTGGGCCAGTGCCGCTATGAGGCGGCCTGCGCGGGGAGGATGTTCACCCTGTCCGTGCGCCCCGAGCGCCCGGGCGCGGAGGGGCTCTCCGCCGGAGAGGACTGGAGCGGTCCGGGCTCCGTGCGGGGGCTCTATGAGAGCCTGCGCTCCTGCCTGGGCGGGGAGCACGACATCCTTATTGCCCTCTATACCACGTCCGGGGCCCTCTGGGGGACGTACCTGAACGGGGAGCCGCAGCGCAGGGCGGCCATGTAGACCGCGCCGGACATAAGGGGAGGCGGCGGGCAGTCCGCCCGCCGCCTCCCGGCGCTTATTCGGATATATACGTCTCCAGCTCCTCCGCAAGACATACGGCTCCGCGCTCCCGGAGAGCCGAGAGAAGGCCGGCGGTGTCCTGCCGCTCAAGGCCGTCCAGGGTCCGTAGCAGGAGGGCTATGGCCTCTTCGCCGTGCTCTTCATATATCCGGGCGAAAACCAGTGTCCCCGTCTCGTGCACGTCGTCCGGGTGAGAGCCGTCCTCCGGGCGGAGGCGGAGAGAGCGCCCCTCCGCTTGGCTCAGCAGCTTTTGAAGCCGCCGCTCAAAGCCCTCCGGGTCCGCGCGGCGCTCGTAGAGCAGGGCCGACCACTCCGCGCCCGTCTCGTTCAGCCAGTCCTCCCAGCTGCCGAAATCCGCCCTGCAGGCGTGGGCATGGCCGAGCTCGTGGGCGAGGATGTGCCGGATGTCGCCGGGGATGTACATAAAGACTATCAGCCCGTCGCGCATGTACGCCGCCCGGTCCGGCCCCTCCGGGAGGTAGACTACCGTCAGCTCCCTCAATTCGCCGTCATGGCCGTACAGCGAGCGGTAAAAACCGCGTATGTCCGAGCACAGATGCGCGGCCTCCTCCGCGGCCGCGGCATGGGAGGGCTCGCAGTAGAGGACGCTCACGCCGCCGCTTTCAAGGCGCGTCCACTCGCCGCGGCGGAGCAGCAGTATGTTGCAGTCCCTTATGGTGCGGCCCCGGGTGGTGTACCGCCAGAGGCCTCCGGCGGCGTCCCGCTCGCCCTGGACGAGTTCCCAATCGCCGTCGTCGGGGAGAGTGACGTCCACCGGCTCGGCCTCCGCGTCGAACGCCACGGGGTACCAGCAGTTGTGGAGCGTGAAGTTCCGCACCTCGCGCCGGTAGTAGAGCAGGGGACCGCTGAGAGCGCCGGAGTACTCGAATTCAAGCTCTGCGCCCGGCCGCCCGGGGAGGGTATAGGCCGTCAGCTCCGTCGGCAGAGGGGGCATGCGGTAGTCCTCCCCATCCGGGAGGGGCAGCTCCCGCCCGCCGCAGCGGACGGCCTCCAGCCTCAGCGGGGAGGCGAGGGCGAAGCGGAAAGACGCCCCGCGCATAACGAGAGAGGCGCGAACGTGTATCCGCGCCTCGGAATCGGACATCTCAAGATGCAGGTCCATTTTTCTCCTTCTTTTCGTCCGGGGACTAGAAACCCTCGGTCCACATGTAGCTGTACGCCTGCGCCCAGGAGCCGAAGGTCTCCCGCCGGAGCATATCGCGCAGCTCGTCCCTGGTGTACCAGCGGGCGGTGATCTCCTCGCCGGTCTCCTTGCAGGGGGCTATCTCGCCCTCCGCGACGCCGAATACGCACACGCACTGCTCGTTGGAGAGGCCCACGGCGCTGTAGGCGGGGGGCAGGACGCGGCGGACCTCCACCAGGTCCAGCCCGGTCTCCTCCTTCAGCTCTCGTTTCGCGGCCTGCTCGGGCGTCTCTCCCGGGTCTATCAGGCCGGCGGGGAGGCCGTAGATCTCCCTGTCGAGTTCGAGGCGGAACTCGCGTATCAGCAGCAGGTGTTGCCGGGCGCGGTCCGTCATGATTATCATGACGGCGTCCGTGCGCGGGTGCAGCAGCTTTTCCTCGCTGTCTATGCCGCCGTCGCGCGAGAACATCTCATAGACCTTTTCCCCGCCGGAGGGCGTGCGGTAGCGGATGTCGTACCGGCTGAGGTACTCCCCACCGCCGACTTTCTTTATGCCCTCAAATTTCATACATATTTGAGCACGACCGTCTTGGGGCCCTCGCCGCGGTGGAGCTCATAGGTGTTGGTGTCGAGATATTCGACGTCGCCGCACAGCGAGGTGTATTCGGACAGTGTGCCGATGGGCTCCAGGCCGAAGCCCTCGCCGCGGTAGTGCATGGGGAAGGTGACGGCGGGCTCGATTTTGTCCACGAGCGCCTTGGCTGTGGCGGCGTCTATGGTGTAGTAGCCGCCGACGGGTATCATGAGGGCATCCACACCGTGCAGGGACTTTATCTGGGTGTCCGAGAGCATGTGGCCGATATCGCCGAGATGCGCCACGCGGAACCCGCCGCCGGAGACGATGCGGATAAGGTTGTCGCCGCGCTTCGCGCCCTGAGCGTCGTCGTGCCAGCAGAAGAGGGTCTCCACGGTGTAGTCGGTCTGCCGGCCCGTGAGCTGGACCAGGGACGCGGCGTTGTGGTCGCCGTGCCCGTGGCTGCAGAGCACTATGTCCGCGCTGAGGCCAACCGGGAGTTCGAACCCGGGGACGTAGCCGCGCTCATAGGGGTCGAAGATCACACTGCCGGCCTCGGACTCGATTTTGAAGCAGGAGTGGCCATACCAGGTTATTTTCATCAGTTGTACCTCCTATACTGTTTGGGCCATTATACCACAGCCCGTTCCGGGCGGCAAGCGGGCTTTGGGTTGACCGCGGAGTGAGGAGGTGGTATCATCGTCTGCGGGTGATGTGCGTGTCCGGCAGAAAACTGGCCGCGATAACACTGGCCGGGCTGCTCTGCGCCTGCGCCACAGATCTCGTCAGGTTTGCGGCGGAGCGGGCGGCGGGCCCGCGAAAATGACGCCCACAGGCCACGCCCTCACCCGAATATGAGCCCAATCCGGCCTCCCCAGGCGCGGGGGGCTCTCCGCGTGGCCTGAACCGGGCCGTCAGGACATTGACCCGGGTTCGTCCCGGCAAAAGCGGGCACAATATGGGCGAATATGAGCCGGAACCGGCCGGGATGGAAAACGGGGGATTTCGGCTCCGGGCTGCCGGACGATTCAGGGCCTCATTGACGCCGCAGGGCTGGAGGGGCCGGGCGTCTGCCTCTCGGGCACCTGCCAGAAGTATCTGTAGGGCGGATGGCGGCGCAGTATGCCGGCCGCCGCGGCCCGGCACGAGCGGGCACCGGCCGGCCCAGGCGGCCGGGCCGTGCTGCCGGATGAGCGCGAACTGCGCCGGATCCGGCTTGGGGTCCGCCATCCCCGGGAGAAGCGGGAGATAGCGGGCATATGTACTTGCCCCGGATTTCCGCCATGTGGGGACCGGTGCGGCGGAATATATCGTGGAAAACGGACTGCGTCCCGGGGAGTTCCCGGCGCCGTGTGCGCATGGAGGCGGGGACGGGCCGTTAAGATAAGGAGGGAAACCATGAAGTACGAGATAATAGGGGAGCCGACGCCGGTGGTAATCTGTGAGCTGGCGAATGGGGAACAGATGATAACCGAGCGCGGCTCCATGGCCTGGATGAGCCCCAATATGCGCATGGAGACGGGGGCGGGCGGCCTGGGCAAGGCCTTCGGCCGGCTGTTTTCGGGGGACTCTATCTTCCAGAACACCTACACGGCGCAGGGCGGCAGCGGGATGATCGCCTTCGCCTCCAGCTTCCCGGGGACGATAAGGGCGGTCAGAATAACGCCGGACAGGCCGGTCGTCGTGCAGAAGAGCGGCTTCCTGGCCTCGGAGAGCGGGGTGGAGCTCTCGGTATTCCTGCAGAAGCGGTTCAGCGCGGGGCTGTTTTCAGGCGAGGGCTTTATACTCCAGCGGCTCTCCGGCTCCGGCACGGCCTTTGTGGAGATAGATGGCACCGCGGTGGAGTATGAGCTGCAGCGGGGCCAGAGCATAATAGTGGACAGCGGCAACCTGGCGATGATGGACGCGAGCTGCTCGGTCGACATCCAGATGGTTAAGGGCGTGAAGAACGTGCTCTTCGGCGGCGAGGGCCTGTTCAACACGGTCATAACCGGCCCCGGGCGGATAGTGCTCCAGTCCATGCCGGTGAGCGGGCTGGCGGCGGTGCTGGCGCCGTACTTCCCCACTTCGGGCAGCTGAAAATGAGACAGGCAAAAGGCCCTCCACATGGAGGGCCTTTTGCCTTGCGCTCGCGGGAAACTCCGGAGGTCAGCGCGGGCCGGACACGCGCTCCATGGCCTCCCCGGCGGGGATGGGCACGGAGAACAGGTAGCCCTGGAGCAGGTCGCAGTGAAGCTTTTTCAGCTCGTCTACCTGCCATTCCTGCTCCACGCCCTCCGCGAGGACCGCCAGGCCAAGCCTGTGGCCGGTCCGGATTATGCCGTCGGCTATCACCCTGCCGCGCTCTGTGCCCAGATTGTCCACCAGGCTCTTGTCCAGCTTGAGGCCGTCCATGGGGAAATCCTGCAGGTCGTGGAAAGTGGAGTAGCCCATGCCGAAGTCGTCAAACATGACCTGCACGCCCAGGGCGCGTATGGCGGCGAGGTTTGCGCTCATCTGCTCCGCGGCATTGGGGCTTATGAGCCCGCTCTCCGTTATCTCTATTATGAGCTCGCTGCGGGGAAAGTCATACCGCTCAATAATCTCGCGGCAGCGGTCCGCGAGCTCCGGCCGGGAAAAGGAGAGGCGGGAAAAGTTGCAGGAGATGTAGAAATAATTGCCGCCGCGCAAATCCCGGAGCCGCTGGAGAAAGGCGCAGGCCTTGTCGAGATTGTAGAGGTCGAGCCGGTCTATGCGGCCCTCGCGCTCGAGGAGGGGGATGAAGCGGTCCGGACCGAGCAGGCCGCGCCTGGGGTGCTGCCAGCGCGAGAGCGCCTCCCCTCCCGTTATGGAGAAGTCCTCCGCGCTGACGAAAAACTGTATGTGGAGCTGGAACTCGCCGTATTCGAGCCCGTGCTCCAGATCGGCCAGCAGTTCCCGCTCCTCCTCACAGATGTGGCACTGTTCGGCGCCGCATATCTTGGCGTTGAGATCTTCCCGCCCGGCCGCCATGGCGCACTGGCGGGCGTGATAGAGTATCTGCTCATGGTCGTGCTGCTTTGCGGCCAGGGGATATACGCCCGCTGAGGCGTCGCGGCCGCTGAGCTGCGCGCCGGAGTAGGTATAGGTCCTTATCTCGCCGAGCGCGCCGAGCGCCCAGCCGCGCGCGGCGTCCGCGCCGGTATCCCTGCGGAGCACAAAGAAGTCCCCGTTGTTGCCCCTGGCCATTATCTCGCCGTTTCCGGCGCGGCGGCGCAGTACATCCGCGGCAAAACGCTGGAAACGGGGGATCTCGCCGGGGCCGCTGACCCGCTCGATGTGGCCGAGCTCAAAGTGGAAGCACAACATGTAATACAGTGCGCGGTTGCCCTCGTTCACCGTCTCGCGGAAGGCCCGCTCGAGGCCGAACTGATTCAGCAGCCCGGTGCACGGGTCAATCCGCCGCTCGAGGTCCGCTGCCCGGCGGCGCTTTGAGCCGCGGCGCAGGACGGCTATGAGGGCGCAGACCGCCAGGCACAGCGCCGCGCCCAAACCGGCGGTCACCGGCAGGAGGTATTCGTCCCGGGCCGGTTCACCGGCGGACGAGGCCAGCAGCTCGGCGGTGACATCCGCCGTGCTGCGCTCCACGGCATAGGCGCTCAGCTCACCTATGAAGCTCTCCGGCGCCGTGGAGGTGAAGGCCAGGCCGTATTCGGCCGTGTCTCCATCGCCGTCCGCGGCAAAGAGAGTGAGAGTGCCGGCGGTGTTTTCAAAACTCTCGCCGGAGACTACGCCGGAGATTACGTCCACCTGCATTTTTTCGGCCAGGCCGGCGCGGTTATCGGCCCTGCCGGGCTCGTAGTAGACAATCTCATAGCCGTGCGAGGCGGCGAAATCGGCCAAAAGGGCGGGAATTGCCCCCTGATACGACTCCGTGTCCGCATCGTAGTACTCCAGCGGATACAACTCCGGATTGCCTGCCACATAGATTAGGATGCTGTCTTGCATATCGGGATCTTTCCCCGGATAAACCGGACGGCGCTTTGAGCGCGATTATTTGAACTCAATGGTTTTCCTCTCGATTCGGCCCCAGGTGTTCTTTTTCTTCCTGTAGCCTATGAGGGCCGTTATGCGTACCCAGGCCATGATGAAGCGGAGGCAGCTGACCTCCACCGCGCACAGGCCCACGGCCTTGAGCATGTCGCTGAAATAGAGCTTCATGTCCACGGTGTGGATCCTGGCGAAAAATGCGGTGAGCGAGAGCATAGCCGTGTACACCACATAGATGCCGAAAAAGAGGAGCATGAACGGGACGTTTATGAGGTCAACGGCGAAAGCCAGCAGCGTGGTGAAGATGCCCAGGACCTCTATGTACGGGGAAAACAGCTCGTAGAGGAGAAAATAGAGGTACGAGACAAAGCTCACCGCCCCGTATTTGGGGTTGGCCAGGATTTGCCTGTGCTTCATCATGCTCTGGAAAAGGCCGATGTGCCAGCGGCGGCGCTGCTTGCACAGGTCGGCGAGCTTTTCCGGCACCTGGGTCCAGCAGACGGCGTCGGGCGCGTAGCGAATGCGGTACGGCCGGCCGGTTTCGCGGCAGAATACGTGCAGCTTTACGACCAGCTCCATGTCCTCCCCCATGGTGTCGTGGTCATAGCCGCCCGCGGCTATGACCAGGTTCTTCATGAACAGCCCGAACGCCCCGGAGATTATTATGTTGCCGTTGAACTTGTCGAAGAGTATCCTCGAGGCCAGAAAGCTGCGGTCGTATTCCAGGACCTGCATGCTGGCCAGCAGGTTGCGGGGCATCCTGTAGCGGGTGACGCGGCCGTTCTCTATGGTGGCGCCGTTGCAGGGCCTCACGGCCCCGCCGACCGCGACGGTGGACGGGTCCTCGAGTATGGGCCTGACTATCTTGTCCAGCGAATCATACTGCAGAACGCTGTCGGCGTCAATACACAGGAAGTACGGATAATTGCAGACGTTTATGCCCATGTTCAGCGCGTCCGCCTTGCCGCCGTTTTGCTTGCTCACCAGGACGATGGGCACCTTCCACTCGCGGGTCTCGTATATGGCCTTTTCGGGCTGGCAGGCTATCCGGCGCTGTATGGGGCGGTCCACACGGAACATGTTGAATTCCCGGCGCACTATCTCCGCGGTGTCGTCCGTTGAGCCGTCGTCGACCACGATTATCTCGTAGAGGTTGTACTCCAGAGCCAGGAGGGACCTTATGGTGGCCTCTATGGTCACGCCCTCGTTGTGGGCGGGCACGATTATGGAGACGGGCAGGTAATAGTCGTCCTGGAGCTCATTCTTCAGCGTGTTGCGGCGCTTCGCGGCATAGAGCTCGGAGGAGCCGACGGTGACGGACAGAAAGAGAAAGCTCGCGTAACCTATCATGTACAGTATGAAGAACCCCTCCGCCGCGAGGAGGAAGTTCAGCACGAAATCCCTTGCGCTCACGCTCCGACCACCTCCTTTGATTTTTCGCGTTCCGCGTTGAGGCGGCGGGTCTCCAGGCGGTAGGTCAGCATCTCGCGGGCGTAGCGGTCGCCGAAGGCGGCCTTGCCGAGCAAATCCTCATAGCTGAAGCCGAGCCGCTCCAGGCTGGAGGCACTGTTATAGCGCACATACCAGTTCGGGCTGTGCATCGCGCCGGAGAGGGCGTCCACGGTGTCGTCTCCGGGATACGCGGCGAGCGAGGAGGCGCTTATGGCCGCGTACTCCCACCTGGCCTGGTCCGGGTCGGAGACGAAGGCCAGCAGGGCCGCCCGCGCCCGCTCGTCCGGATAGCGCCCGAAGTAGCGGATGGCGGAGAGGCGCAGCTCCTTGTCGCGCCGGCTGTCCAGCAGAATAGGGAGGAACTCATCCCTGCAGCCGCCGCTGCGGAAGCGTATGTAGTCCAGCAGCATGCGCTGCGCCGCCGGCCGGAACCGCTCAAACCGCTCCCAAATCAGGGAGATGAGATGCTCGTAATCGCCGTTGAAAGCCATCAGCGTCTCCACCGCTATCTTCTCGTGTATGGGGATGCCCTCCTCCGCGGCCTGGTTCATGGAGAGGAGCGTGTCCATCAGGATTTCCGCCTCCCCCAGGGCGCAGATGGCCCTTAGGGCGTTTACCCGGCTGTAGAGCCCCCTGTCGTGTGTGAAGCCGGAAATTACGGCGGCGAGCTGCCGGCTCTCCCTGCCGAGATACCGGCCCCATTTGGCGATAAAATGGCAGAAATAGGCGCCCTGCGTCTCCTCGCGCCTCAGATACGTGCCCGCCAGGCGCGTAAAAATGGGGGCTGTGCCGTCGAGATACGCCCCGGCGCGCTCCGCCGGCAGCGACTGCAGATATTCGTCGAAGGCCAGCAGGTTGTTGACGCGCGCGAGCAGGGCCTCCATGCGGGTGAGATGCGCGCTGTCGGGCGCGGAGCCGGACTCAAGCGCGGCGAGGCCGGGCCCCGCGGCCGCGGCCACACGGTCCACGCGGCGGGCGCCGCGCCTGGGGCCCGAGCGCAGCCAGACGCTGTATATGATGTTGAATGCCAGCATGCTCAGGCAGACCAGGCCGTAGCCGTAAATCAGTATCTCGCTGCCCATAAAAAAGGTTCACCTCTCCGGCGAAGTCAGTTTTCCGCCCAATGCGCCTGCAGTATGTAGTATGACTCCTTGAGCCGCTCGCGATAGGGCAGGCCGCTCCCCCAAGTCTCCAGCGGGACGGGGGACATGCGCACCCTGCTGTCCGAGCCCTCCAGGGCCAGCCCCACATGGAATCCGTCAATCTGCATGGACTGTACGCCGTAGTGCTCGTAATAGTCGTCGTGTATTCTGCCCTCGGCGGGGCAGGAGAAATTCAGCATCTGCCATGGAACGCGTATCTCCACGCCGTTTTCCGTGAACATGTAATCGGCCAGGGAGTTGTAGTCGCCGCTCTGCGGATTGGCGCTGCCGAAAGTCAGTTTGCCCGTCTCATAGGTCGCGGCGGGGACCCACTGCTCGGCGGAGACAATGTCCTCCAGCTCCACCATGACCAGAATCGGCTGGAACATGGGGGAGTCGGGCTCTCTCGGCTCCGTGAAGGCGTCCTCCCGCGTGACATCGTAGGCGTGCATCACCCAGAAAACGTCATAGGCCTCCTGGACCAGTATCCGGCTGTCCGTGAGGCCGTCTATGCAGATGACAAAGTCGGCCGCGCGGTCAAAGCCCAGACCGAAGTTCTCACAATAGGTGCTTCCGGAGTTGGGAGTCGTGTCTATGGGGATATACAGCGCCCCGTCCAGGGGGTCGTAGTCCGCGCTCTCGGCGTAAAAATATATGTACTTTTCGTCGTACTTCATGTACAGGGCCCCGGCGTCAGTCCGCGAGACCAGGTCGCTCTCCGCCCAATCCGAGGTGTCGCCGTCCACGAGGCAGACCTGCTCTTCGCCCAGGCCGAACTCCATGAGCCCATAGCACTGCCCCTCGGCCTGGACATCCTGCCATGTCGGTTCGCGGAACTCGTATGTGGAGTATGAGGTATTCCACGTCCGCCTGTCCCAGACGTCCTGCCAGGTGGAGATCAGCACTCCGGACCAGCCGGCATCCACGGCGTCCCGCCAGACGCGCACGAGCGCCTCACCCTGCTCCGCCTCCGTGAGCGGCGGTTCCATCTCGTATGTGGGTACCCTGGAGGTGGAGAAGCCGTAGGCCGCCACGACCGGCATGCTGTGATACTCGGAGAGCAGGTTCAGATAGCCGTGATATGCGTCGGAGGTGTCGAGGCCGCTCAATATGCCGGCCAGACGGGCCCTCTGCCTGACGGTGAGGTATTCGGCGAAGTCGCCGCGCATGGGCGTGAGGCGGTAGGCGGCGAAATAGCCGCTCAGCAGCTGATCGGTTGGGAGCACATGCTCGGCGTCGAGCTGCACGTACTTCATGGCCCTCGCGGCGTAGAGGTCCGTGTATTCGAAGGGGTCCGTAAGCGCGCCGTTGATGAAGCCGACCAGACGCTGGGTCTTGTATTTGGACGTCTCGTACTCCGTCAGCTCGTCCATGACCCTGGCCATGGCGGCCTCGAAGCGGGTGGCGTCCGCGGCCGTGGTGAAGTACTTTCCCGCGTAGGACGCCGGGTAGAGGGTGCTCTCGTTCGTGTAGGCCATGTTTCCGCTGTCCCACTCGTGCCCGACAAGGTAGCCCACGACCCATTCCGAGATGTCCCGGCGGTAATATCCGGAGCCGCTGACGTCGCCCAGGGCGATGAACTTGCGCCCGTGCACCGCGTCGACAGCCGCGCGGGCGTTTTTCAAAAGCAGGTCCATGAACTCGCTGTCGTATATGTCCCCGGCGCCGTAATTTGCCGAGTCCGAGACCTGCAGGCCCTGAAGCAGATAGAGAGGGAGAGAGTGGGAGGTGTTGAACAGATACAGGGCCTCATAGAAGTCGGAGTCCATCACCGTATAGGCGCGGATGGTGTTGGCTCCCATCTCGGATATCTGCTCGAACCAGCGCAGGTAATCCTCCGCCTCCGGCGCGTAATCTGTGACAAATTCGCCCGGAAGGTTTGACACGACGTCCACTCCGCGCAGCTCGAACTCCTCCCAGTCACCGCCGCCGTTCAGGCGGAGGATTTTCCGGCCGTCCGTGCGGAAGAGGGCCGTGACGCCGGTGCCGGGGCGGAGGTCTATGTAAAAGCCCAGCCCGTAAATCATATACAGCGCGCCGAACAGGAGCAGCACGGCGGCACAGGCCGCTATAATAAACCGTTTCATCTCCGGCGCCTCTCATTCCATGAGCTGGCTGGCGGTTTTGGAGGGATGACAGTACTGGAGCAGGTCCTCTATGTGCTCATCCATCCACTGACCGCGGTCGAGCATGTAGTCCTTCATCCACTCCACAGCCTGCGTATAGCTGCCGGGATTTACCTCGTCAAGGGTCTGGCCGGGGTCCGGCTCCCGCCTCTGATTGGGGCCGAGATTGGAGGCGTCGTAGCTGTAGCCCCAGACCTCGTCGTTGCGCTCTATGGCCGCTCCGAGATACTCTATTACATCGTCTATGTACTGCAGCAGGTATTCGTCGGACAAAATTCCCTGCCTCAGCTGCCTGTAGCGGGATATGACAAGCCTTACAAAGGGCTCGTCTGTCATGAGCCTGCCGTACCAGCCCCTCTGGGGGAACAGAAATCCGGCGGCGGAGGACTCGTAAAAGTAATTGTCCAGCACGTTGTTGTAGTCCCACACGGGGCCTATGTGCAGCGAGCCGCGTATGTCACGGTAAAAGTATGTCGAGCGGACGAATACGTCGTTGTTGGCCAGAAACTCCTGCAGGACATAGTAGTCCACAAAGGAATCTACATCCAGCTCTCCGGCGTAGCCGTATTGTCCGGAGACGATGTCGGAGGAGTACAGCCCGCGCTCTATCCGGCTGACATCGCGCTGGATATAGCCGAGCACGTCCTCCGTCAGATACTCCTCCTGCGGGTATAGAACCTGGATGCCGGAACGGGTGGACTCGTTGAATTCAAGCTGATGGGTGTACCAGGTGTAATTCTCTATCAAGAAATCCTCTCCGTCGGCTATGTCCAGCCGCAGAATATAGCTGGCCGCCGGTGACCCGGGCTCGTAGTCGCTCAGGTCGACGCGGTACTCGTCCTCCTTTATCGTCTCCATGAGTACGTACACGCCCTGGTACTCGCCGTTCAGTATGACCTCGCAGAAGCGGACATTGGGCGCATAGCCCATTATCTCGGCCGAGATGTTCATCCACATGTAGTTGCGCATGAGCGTCTTGTCGAGGAACGGCCCGTGCAGCGCCCAGTCGTTTTCCGCGCCCATGCCCAGCAGGGGCAGCGACAGGTTGGCGGACGCGGTCCCGTCGGTGACCAGCTTGATGCGGTAGTTCTTTTTGGGGAAGTTGCGCGAGGAGTTGCCGCGGATACGGAACAGCGCGGACGCGCTGTATGTCGCCTCGTCGGAGGCGTGGTGCCACCGGCCGTCGCCCTCCACGGTCTCGATTGTGACAATTATCTCCTCCGCGCCGTCCTCCGCCGTGGTGTAGCCGAGCACGCTTTCCGAGCCCTCGGCGCGTATGACCTCGCCGGGCACCTCCTGCCCGGCGGTATCTATGCGTATTATGGGCAGGTGCGTACACAGCTCGCTGCCGTCACAGCCGCAGGGCCCGGCGGGGACGGCGGCGTCGAGATGCTGGTGGTAGCGGTTCGCACCTGTGCCGCTGTCGGCGAACGTGGCCAGCGAGACGGCGAGGAGCATGACCAGGACCATCGCCAGAGCGCCTATTTTGTATTTCATGCCCTCACCTCCGGGGAAGTGCCGCGCAGGCGTCAGCCGCTTATGTCGTCGCTCTGCATGACAATGTTGAAGTAGTCTACGCTGCCGGCGCCGTATACGGCGTCGGTTATGCTCTTGCCCGCCGCCTTTTCCGCGGGTTTGAGGTATTTACCGGACAGCTCGTAGATGAATTCGACGCTCTCGGGGGTCGTGTTCTTGCTGCGGAGCACGGCCTTGCGCTCATAGTACTGGAAAATCAGGGCCTCTATATTCTGCTCGTCCACGCGCGCGCAGCGGATTATCAGCAGGACGCGGCTGTCGTTGCGTATCCGGCCGAACACCAGCAGGACGAGGAACACGAACGCGCTGCCGATGCCGGCGACCATGTAGTCCCCCGAGCCGCAGCAGATGCCCACGACGATGGCCCAGAAGATATATATCGTGTCGCGCGAGTCCTTTATCGCGGTCCGGAAACGCACGATGGACAGTGCGCCGACCATGCCGAGCGAGAGGGCTATATTGTTGCCTATCACTATCATGACGGTGGTGGTTATCATGGTCAGAGCGGCCAGGGAGACGTTGAACTTGCGGCTGTAGATGCTCCCGGCGTGCGACAGGCGGTACGACAGAAAGATGAACAGCGCCACAACGGCGGAGACCGCCATTCTTATCACTATGGTCCGGACGGTCAGCTCGCCGCCGCTCTCCAGAATCTGCAAAAGGTATTCTCTCATGCTTTCCTCTCCCTCAATCCGTGGCGCTGAGTGTGAAACTCCTGGCCAGGCAGTATTTGCTCACGGACAGCTCCGGGCGGTGCACGCCGCAGAGCAGGTCCTTGATATAGCTGAGTATGAAGCCGTTGTACTTGACCTCCAGCACCAGGCCGAAGGGGTCCATGACGGGGCTGTACGCGGGATGCGGTGAAAAGAGGTCGAAGTCGCTCTCGCTCGCCCTGATGCGGCTGTCAAAGGTTATGCGGATGTGGTTCTCCCGGGCGATAAACGCCGTGCGGTCATATTCCACAACGGTTTTGGGGCGGTAGCACCGGCAGGTCATCAGGGCGAAACACTCGGCGGCAAAGGGCTCGGAGTAGTTCAAAAGCGGCAAATAGTCGCCCCGCGCGAGGCCGGCGGCGTCCTCCCTGCGGAGGCGCAGCGAGCGTTTAAGCTGGTAGGGGCCGGATTTCTGCTTCATCTCCAGCATGGCGAAGTCCTGCCCGGGATCGTAGATGCGCAGGCGCAGCTTGCGCCGCAGCTCCAGACCCTCTATCTTGTCGTTATAGTCCGAGTCCCCGGGCGTGTCAAAGTACATCGAGCGTATGGTATAGCCACGGGGGCCGTTGTGCGCGTCGGGGATCATCACCTGGGCGAGTTTGGCACGCAGCACGGCGCCCTGGGCCGTGTCTATGGCGTATTTTTTCTCCTGACGCATGACTGTGTTCACCGCGCCATCCTCCTTCGTCGCCCCATATGGCCGCCGGGGGGGCGGTCAGCCGGCAAAGAACTGATTTTTTCCGCGGGCCTTTGCGGCATAGGCCCGGCAGTCCGCGTGAAATGAGAGGGAGCCATAGTCGCTCCCGTCGCCGGGAGCGAAGGCCACGCCTATGCTGCAGGAGACGGAATATCCGTCCCGCTCCCCGAGGCGCGCTATGCTGTGGCACAGCCTGGCCGCGCACTCGAGAGCCTGGTTCCGGTCACGCAGCTCGGGGAGAAAGACCACGAATTCGTCCCCGCCCACGCGCCCGCATATATCCCGCTCCCAGAGCTGGGCGCAGAGCGTTTCGGCCACGCGGCGCAGGAGTTCGTCGCCGGTCCCGTGGCCCATGGTGTCGTTTACGGCCTTGAAATCGTCCAGGTCGATGAACAGCAGCGCCGAGTCTCCGCGGCGGCCCTCCAGCGAGCGAGTAACCCGCTCGTGCAGGCCTCCGTAATTCAGCACGCCGGTGAGGGAGTCGGTCTCAGCCAGGTGCCGCGCCTCGCGCAGGGCCTCGCTGCGCTCCTTGTTCTCAAAGTAGACGTCCGTTACGTCCGTGCGCGAGAGGAGCACCATCTGTGCGCTCCTGTCGTAGTAGCGGTATTCGAGGCGTTTGCGCGTATAGCCGCGGACGGGATCAATGACGCCGGTGGTGAAGGCGTGGACGCCGTCCAGCTCCAGCCGCTCAAGTACGCGGCCTATGCGCATCTCGCGTATTGTCATCTCCTGGTCCTCCGGCACCACGTGGGCTCGGGCATATTCCACGAGGGCGGTGTCGTAATCGTCGCACACCGCCGGGGGCAGCGGGGTGCCGTTGGGACTGCCGCTGAACATGACGTAGCTGTTGGTCCTGGCGTTCAGGTATATGAAGTAGTCACAGGCGCTGTAGACAAACAGGTCGATTATGCTCCTGAGGAGATGCTCCTCATTGGACTGCCTCACAAAGACATAGGCGTAAGGGTCGCCGCCGGGCCGCCGCTTGAGCTTGACGGTGACTGTGAGCCAGTTGGTCTCGGGGCCCCTCTTGTATGAGACGTCCAGGGAAAAGCCCTTTTCCACCTCGGACGCCTCTGCCAGCAGGGCGCGGCCGGAGAGCCGGCCCAGCAGCATCTCCCTGCCCTCTTCGCTCAGAATGCCGCTGCACCGGGCGAGATACTCCGACCAGCCCATGCGTGTATTGACTTTTTCGGGAAAGCTGCGGCTGTGCAGTATTAGAACTTCGTCGTTCGCCAGGTCAACGAGCAGGACAACCTGAAGCATCTCGTTAAGAGCCCCGGCGAGCGGATTGCTGTCCGTCAGCGGCACGGCTCATCCCTCCGTCTCGATTCACTCCGTCCATGTGCGCAATTGAAATTCTGTAATGCCGGTCGAAAAACAGGCGTACATTTGCCCCATCGGGTAAATTCGACCAGTAAAATATTTTAACACACAACAATGGCCTTTTTCAACATGGAGTGAATACAAAATTTGACGGCATACCGGCCGCACGCGGACCGGTGCCGTATTGACAATAGCACAGTTATGTGTAAAATAAAGTGCATATAGCACTATTTGGGGGAAACGACATGGAGAAGCGACTGGCGCACTGGCGCAGCCCGCTGGCCGCGACGCTTATACTTGTGCTGCTCATTGCGGCGGCGAGCTTTGCCGTGACCGGCAGCATAAACAGAATAGAGGAGGAGTCCAGCTTCCAGCGGCTCGCCGACGAGGCGGCCGAGTTCGCCGACGGCCTTGAGCTGAACATGGCGGCGGACAGGCGGCAGCTGGAACTGCTCGCCGCTCTGGCGGCCGACGATATGGAGCCGGACCTGGAGGAGCTGCGCGAGCTCCTGGACACTTACCACGGGACGGGGACGTTCTTCTCACGCATTGAGGTCCTGCTGCCCGGAGATGTCGTGCTTGCGCAGGGAGGGGCGGAGACCGACGTGTCGGGCAGGCTTTCCTTTGAGGAGGAGGCGGCTCTGGGGGCCCACGTCTCAGACCGGGAGACCGACCTGGAGGGCGGCGGATATGTGGTGCGGCATTACGTGCCCATAGAGCGCGGCGGGGAGACCGTGGCAATGCTCTGCGGCGTGATAGAACTGGGTACGCTGAACAGAGACCTGCCCTATTCCCCGTACGGCGGCGAGGCCTCGGTATACGTCATTGATGGGGCGACAGGGGATTTCCTCATAGACACATGGCACGCCGAGCTGGGCAACATCTGGGAGACCGGCGCCAGGCAGATGGCCGAGGGCTATGACAACGCTCAGCTCAGCCAGGGGCTGATAGACGGCGAGAGCAACTACGTCGTATTCGTCTCAAACACTACGGGGGAATACCTGTATTTCTATTACACTCCGCTGAACATAAACCGCTGGCGTGTGGCGCTCTCGGTCCCGGAGGACCTGGTGTTCTCTGGCGCGCGGAACATACGTTCACTGCTGGACGCCCTCCTGATAGCCGAGGGTGCGGTATTCCTGGTCTACATACTTTGGATGGTACGCTATGTAAGGCGCGAGACCGGGGAAAAACAGCGCCGGCTGGACGCGCTTAACTATATCTATGATGTGGAGAAACTGCTCTTCAACGCGCATGAGCACCAGGAGAATATATCCCGTTCGCTCGAGGTAATAGCCAGAATGCTGCCGGCCAGGTGCGTGGCCTTCAGCATGACGTCGGACGAGGGCTCCGACCCCGGCTACCTCTGGGAGGAGGGCGGGGAAACCGCGCTGGGCAGGGCGCATCTGCGCGGAGCGGCCCGCCTGGCGGAGTGCTTCAGCGGCGGGCACGGCGAGATTTCCGCAAATTCCAGGCAGGAGGTGCGTGCCCTGCTGCCCAACGTGCCGGAGGGCATGGACGACCTGGTTGCAATTCCGGTAGAGGATGCGGATGGGGTGATCCGCGGCGTTCTCTCCGCGAGCGGGCTCAAAAAACGGACAGATTGCGCGGCCATGCTCAAGAGCGTGGCGTTCAGCTTTGTCATGCTGTCCAATAATATGAGAACCTACAGTACGCTCCGCCGCCGCGGCGAGCACGACGTGCTTACGGGGCTCTACAACCGGAACCGCTATGAGGCGGATCTGCCCCGGCTTGGGGAGAGCTGCCGCGTGAGCCTGGGCTGTGTATTCGTGGACGCCAACGGCCTGCATGAGCTGAACAACAGCCGGGGACATGAGGCCGGGGATGGAATGCTCAGGGCTGTGGCAAATGAGCTGCGTGTCCGTTTCGGCCAGGAGCACTCCTACCGCATAGGAGGCGACGAGTTTGTGGCCTTCACTGCCGACGAGCCGGAGACAAATCTCAGGATTCACTGCCGCGCCATGGTCGCCGGGCTGGAGAGCTGCGGATACTTTGTCTCCGCGGGCACGTCCTGGGCGGAGGCGCCGGTGGAGGACATAGAGAGCCTGGTAAAGTCCGCGGAGGCGCAGATGTATGACGCCAAGCGGGAGTATTACCGCAGGCCGGAAAATGACCGCCGGGCGCGCTGAGAGGCCGGCGACCTGTGAATATAACGGGCAGAAACCGCGGCACAGCGTGTACGCTGTGCCGCGGTTTTCGCTGTCTCCCGGCCGCCGCCGGGCGGGGACGGAGATAAAAAAGGCGGAGTGAGGTGCCCGTACGAGCTAGACAGGAAGAAATTCGGGCCCTTGGGCCGGTCCGCGCCACGCCCCGGGGCTTAGGCAGCGGGGCCGGCCGGGCAGCGCCGGGCCGAAAGCCGGCTCACCATAACACCATAAAAATATAAAGGCCCGGCGTTGCGCCGGGCCCTCCGTTTATGCGTCCGTCCCGAACGGGGTGGACGCGCTCTATTTGACCGTCTCCAGGAAACGCAGGAAGGCCGCCCTGCCCTCCGGCGTGCGTTTATACACGCCCGCGTGCTCGAGTACCCGGGCGAACACGAGCCCGGTCTCGCGGCGCACTATGTCCTTGACGTTCTCCGTGGTGATGTCGTAATTCACGCGGAAGCCCTCGGCCCAATCGGTGTGCTTTGCAGTGAGCTCGCCGGCGCGCAGGTTCCCTCCACTCACGAGGCAGTCCGCGACGGCGGCCAGCTCGGTCTTCAATCGGGCGGGCAGCACGGCGAGGCCCATGACCTCGATGAGGCCGATGTTCTCCTTCTTGATGTGGTGCAGTTCCGCGTGCGGGTGGTAGAGGCCCAGCGGGTGCTCCTCGGTTGTCAGGTTGTTGCGCAGCACCAGGTCGAGCTCATAGTCTGTGCCGCGCCGCCTCGCGATGGGCGTTATTGTGTTGTGCGGCACGCCGTCCGTCTCGGCGAGTATCATCGCGCCCTCGTCGGTGTAGGCGCGCCAGCGGCCCAGGATGCGGTCCGCGAGGCCTATGAGCCGCTCCGGGTCGGCGCAACGGATGCGCACGACGCTCAACGGCCACTTGACTATGCCCGCGCTCACGTCCTCGTAGCCGGGGAAGACGAAGGGCGTCTCGGCCGCCGCGCGCTCCATGGCGAAGGTGTAGCGCCCGCCCTGGAAGTGGTCGTGGGCCAGGATGGAGCCGCCGACAATCGGCAAATCGGCGTTGGAGCCGACGAAGTAGTGCGGGAACTGCCTTACAAAGTCGAGCAGCTTGGCAAAGCAGTCGCGGTCAATTTTCATCGGCGTGTGGACGAGGTTCAGGCAGATGCAGTGCTCGTTGTAGTAGACATAGGGCGAATACTGGAAGTACC
>CALWYN010000103.1 GCA_944385755.1 uncultured Oscillospiraceae bacterium | reverse complement strand
CGCCAGCGGTCTGTCCGTGGTGAATATAGACAACGGCTTTGGGGCGGGCTATCTGGCCAGCATGATAAATCACCTGTGAGGAAGGTTGAAGATGAGGACTCTGTATATCGAATGCTCCATGGGCGCGGCCGGGGACATGCTGATGGCCGCTCTCTCGGAGCTCATACCGGACCGGGAGGCTTTTGTGCGCCGGATGGGCACCCTCGGCCTGCCGGGCGTTGAGCTGGAATTCACCGGGGCGGAGAGCCACGCTCTGGCGGGCACGCACGCCGCCGTGCGTGTGCACGGTCTTGAAGAGGACGAGCATGGCCACGAACACGGTCATGAGAAGGAACATGGACACGAGCATGGGCACGAACATGGCCATCACCATCACCACGGGCCGCATCTCGGCGACGTGCTCAAACTGATTGACTCTCTGCCGGTATCGGAGCGCGTGAGGGCGGACGCGGGCGCGGTGTACCGCTCAATCGCGGCGGCGGAGGCCGAGGCGCACGGCACGAGCAGCGACCTGGTACATTTCCACGAGGTTGGCGCGCTGGACGCGATCGCCGACGTGGTGGGCGTCTCGCTGCTCATGGAGGAGCTGTCCCCTGAACGGGTTGTAGTCTCGCCGGTGAGGGTAGGATACGGGACGGTTAAATGCGCGCACGGCCTGCTGCCCGTGCCGGCACCGGCGACCGCCGCCCTTTTGAAGGGCATACCGGCATATGCCGGCGACATAGAGGGCGAGCTCTGCACGCCCACGGGCGCGGCGCTGATAGGGCATTTCGCGGACAGCTTCGGGCCAATGCCGCTGATGCGGACGGAGGCCATAGGCGTGGGGCTGGGCACGCGCGATTTTGGGGCGGCGAACTGCCTGAGGGCCTTTTGGGGCGAATCGGAGCGGGAGCTGCCGCGCGTGAGCGAGCTAAGGTGCAATATTGACGACGCCACGCCGGAGGAACTTGGCTTCGCCATGGAGCTGCTGCTGGAAAAGGGCGCGCTGGACGTGTTCAGCGTCCCGGTGGGCATGAAGAAGAGCCGCCCGGCCACTCTGCTCTGCTGTCTCTGTGAGACGGGGCGCGAGGAGGAGATGGGCCGGCTGCTGCTGCGGCACACGCCCACGCTCGGGGTGAGGATATATCGGCCCGAGCGCATGACGCTTGAGCGCAGCATAGAGCTGCGAGAGACGGAGCTGGGCCCTGTGAGGTTTAAAACGGCCAGCGGCTGGGGCGTTGAGAAGTCAAAGCTGGAGTACGACGACGTGGCCAGAATAGCGCGCGAGAACGATCTGAGCTTTTCAGAGGCCGCCGACAGGCTCAGGGCGGAGAGACGGCCCGGGCCGTGAGGCCTCAAAAAAGTTTTTAAAAAATTTTTCCGGGGGCGCAATAAAACGCGCCGCCCAGGCATTATTATGGCAGTCAGGAGGTTGCGGCCTTGCTAATGACACTTGGAGCTACGCTTTCCGGAGGCGGAGCCGAGTACCTCGACAGTTGTCTGGCACGCATCGCGGTGAACGGCGATACCGAGGCCCTGTCGGGACTCTATGAGAGGACGCACGCGGCCGTATATGGCTACGCGCTCTCGCTCCTGAAAAACGCACAGGACGCCGAGGATGTCATGCAGGACACGTTTGTCCGCGTGTTCCACTCGGCAAAGCAGTACAGAAACCCGGGAAAACCCATGGCCTGGCTGATGACCATAGCGCGCAACGAGGCGCTGGGGCGCATCAGGGCCAGGGGGAGGACGGTGACCATGTCGCCGGAGGACTGGCAGGAGCAGTTCGCAGACAGGCCGGACGTGTCGCAGGAGGACCTGCTGACGCTGAGAGCCCTGCTGGACACCCTGTCAGATGAAGAGCGGGAGATAGTAACGCTCCACGCGCTCACCGGGCTCAAGCACCGCGAGATAGCGGCGCTGCTGGATCTGGCGCTGCCAACTGTCCTGTCAAAGTATAACCGCGCCATAAAAAAGCTTGGGAAGTCCCTGAAGGAGGCGGAATAATGGATAATGAGAGACTCGAGCAGCGCATACGCGACCTGGCCGGCCACGCCGCGCCGGACAAGCTCGATGCTATCCTTGCCGACTGCGTGGACGACCGGAAAGGAACAATAATTGACATGAATACCGAGGTAAAAAAGAGGAAGAGCCCCATAAAGGCGATAATTGCCGCCGCGGCGGCTGTGGCACTTATCTGCGCCGCCGGATTTATCGGTTACGGCTATGGCCGGACCGCCGCCCCGACTGAGGACTCCGTGATAATGCTCGATGTGAACCCCAGCGTGTCCATAAGCGTGGACGCCGACGAAAAAGTGCTTTCGGTGACCCCGCTGAACGCCGACGGCAACATCGTTGTGGGCGATATGGACTTTACCGGCTCGTCGCTTGATGTGACCGTAAACGCTCTCGTGGGCTCAATGCTTCTGAACGGATATATCGACGATATTACCAACTCCATACTTGTCACCGTGGAAAACGGCGACTCCGCCAGGGCCGCCACACTCCAGAGCCGTGTGACAGAGCTCATAAGCGGGGCCCTCAGTTCCGACGGGCTGCAGGCCTCGGTGATAAGCCAGACCGTCACTCAGAGCAGCGAACTGACCTCCCTGGCCCAGCAGTACGGCATTTCCGAGGGCAAGGCGGAACTTATCCGCAAGGTTGTCGCGCTCGACCCCACCCTGACATTCGAGTCCCTAGTGGGCCTGAGCGTGAACGACATCTCGCTGATAGCCGCCTCCCGCTCGCTGACCGACTCCACGGTCACCCAGACCGGCTCCGCCAGCGACAAGGGCTACATCGGCGAGGACGCCGCCATCGCCGCGGCTTATGAGCACGCAGGTGTGTCCGCCTCAGACGTGACCTATTCCTATGTCGATTACGACAGCGAGAACGGCATAATGGTCTATGAGGTCAAGTTCATGTCCGGCGACGTCGAGTATGAATATGACGTGAGCGCGCTCGACGGCACCATTGTCAAGTATGAGCGCGACAGGAGCGGCAACGGCTCCCTGACCCAGACGCAGAGCGGGGACTATATCGGCGAGGAGGCCGCAAAGGCCGCAGTGCTCGAACACGCCGGCCTCTCCGAGAGCGATATCACCTGGACGAAGGCCACCTTTGACCGCGAGAACGGCATAATGATATACGAACTGGACTTCATCACCGCCGATGCCAAATATGACTATGAGGTCAATGCCCTCACGGGAGAGATTGTGCAGTCCGAAAGTGAGCTCAGGCGTACCTCTGCTACGTCGACTGCCGCCCCGGGTACCGCGGCGACATCCACCCCGGCACCCAGCACAACTAATCCCGGCACTTCCGGCCAGGGGACGACAGCCCCGTCAACCGGCAGTTCCACCGGCGAGTTCATCGGCGAGGCCGCCGCTAAGGCCGCCGCGCTCGGCCATGCCGGGGTCTCCGAGGGCGACACCTATCAGATGAAGGTGGAACTCGACCGCGACGACGGGCGCTACGTGTACGAGGTCGAGTTTAAGGCCAACTACATGGAGTATGAATACGAGATTGACGCCTACAGCGGGGCAGTGCTCAAGGCTGAGAGCGATTACGACGACTGACAGCAGGGATATTTAAAACAGCGCCCCTGACGTTAAAACCGCGTCAGGGGCGCTTCGCGCGCGGGATATGCGAGGAAGGCGGAATACCTGCGCCCCGGCGGCCGGAAGAGGAGCTCTTTAAGAAGCCGGATGCAGGGGCTGCTCGCGGTGTGCCGCAGCGCCGCACAAGGGATGGCGGCCGCCTGGGTAGCCGCGCCGGGCGTGCGCGGAAAGGCCTCCGCTGATTTCGCCGACGCTGCGGGGAGCCTGACGGGATCATGCGCCGGCACGCCGGGCAATTATCCATTTACAATTCCCCGCAACCCAAGAGCCCGGATGGTCACATCCGGGCTCTTAAAA
>CALWYN010000102.1 GCA_944385755.1 uncultured Oscillospiraceae bacterium | reverse complement strand
ATGCCATCCGCGTGGTGAGCGAGGTGCTCTCCTCCAACGGATCCACCTCCCAGGGCTCCATCTGCGGCAGCACCCTCGCCCTCATGGACGCCGGCGTGTCGATAAAGGCCCCCGTGGCCGGCATCAGCTGCGGCCTGATTCAGGACGGCGACGATTTCACCACCTTTATCGACATCCAGGGCGTCGAGGACTTCCACGGCGAGATGGACTTCAAGGTCGCCGGCACCAAGGACGGCATCACCGCCATACAGATGGACCTCAAGAACGACGGCCTCAAGCACGAGATAATCAGGGAGGCCCTCGCCATCACCCACGAGGCCCGCATCCAGATTCTCGACGAGATCATGCTCCCCTGCATCAGCGAGCCGCGCAAGGAGCTGGCCAAGACCGCGCCCAAGATGATAAAGATGACCATCAATCCGGACAAGATACGCGAGGTTATCGGCACCGGCGGCAAGGTGATACAGAAGATTTGCGCCGACACCGGCTGCAAGATAGACATCGAGGACTCCGGCAACATCTATATAGCCTCCGAGGACATCGAGGCCTGCCGCGCCGCGCGCCAGACGATAGAGAACATCGTGTTCGAGCCCGAAGTCGGCAAGCTGTATTACGGCAAGGTCGTCCGCATCATCCCGATAGGCGCGTTCGTCGAGCTCGCCCCGGGCAAGGACGGCATGATCCACATCAAGGACCTCGAGTTCAAGCGCACCGAGAAGGTCGAGGACGTGCTGAACATCGGCGACATGACCTGGGTCAAGGTCACTGAGATCGACGACCGCGGCCGCGTCAACCTCTCCCGCAAGGACGCCATCAAGGAGCGCGAGGCCATGGGCCTGCGCGACTGAGGCATTCAATAAAAACGTGCTCCCCGGGCAGGTGCTGCCCGGGGAGCACGCCGCTCCGTATACGGCATTCCCGCACTCCTGAACGGCAAGAGAGCCTCCCTTTACGGGAGGCTCTCTTGCTCTCCGGGCGCGGCAGCAGCCGCGCGAATAAACCGCGTTGCGGTTTATTCAGCGGACATTATTTTACCAGCTCGTATGTCCTCCGGGCTATGCCCAGCTCCTCGTTGGCGGGTATCACGAGCGCCCTGACGCCGCTGCGCACCGAGGATATCTCGCGCACGCCCTCTCCGGGCCCGGCGTTCGCCTCCCCGTCCAGCTCCAGGCCCAGGAAGGAAAGGGCCTCACAGACTCTGCGGCGGACGGAGGCGCTGTTCTCGCCTATGCCGCCGGTAAAGACCAGGTTGTCCAGGCCCCCCAGCTCGGCGGCAAAGGCCCCCGCGTACTTGACTATCTGGTTGACGAACATATCTATGGCAAGCTTTGACCTGGCGTCGCCCTTCTCCGCGGCCTCCTCGACGAAGCGCAGGTCGTTCGACACCCCTGAGACGCCCAGCAGCCCGCCCCGCTTTGAGAGCCCCTCCAGGGCCTCCTCCATGTCCATGCCCTCGTGCAGCAGGAAGGGCAGGACATAGGGGTCCAGGTCCCCCGTGCGGTTCGCGTGCATGACGCCCGTCTGGAGCGAGAACCCAAAGCTGGTGTCCACGCTCCTGCCGTCCTCTATGGCGCAGAGCGAGCAGCTCCCGCCCAGATGGCAGGACACGGTGCGCCCCGTGGAGCCGTAGGCCTCCCCGAGCGTCTCCGCCACATAGGAGTGCGAGGCCCCGTGGTAGCCCATGCGCTTTATCCCGTACTTCTCATACCACTCGTACGGCACGGCGTACATTGTCCTCTCCGGCGGTATCGTGGTGTGAAAGGCGGTCTCAAACACGCCTATCAGCCTGGCGCCCGGCATCAGCTCGCGGAAGCGGCCTATGGCCTCCAGGTACGGCCCGTTGTGCGCCGGCGCCACGAAGAGATAGGCCCTCATGGCCTCGAGCACCTCCTCCGTCAGCTCGTGCACGCCGTAAAAGCCCTTCGCGAGCACGGTCTTGAAGCCCACGGCGGCTATTTCACCGGTGCTTTCAGCCGCGCCGTGCTCCCCGCACATGTCGTCCAGGAAGAGCTTTATGCCCTCCGTATAGGTGGGCACCCGGCAGCCCAGGCTGCGCTCCGAGTGGCCCGTGACCCTATTTTTGTATGTATATATCGCGTCGTCCTCGCTCCCCACGCGCTCTATCTTCGCCTCGCAGAGCACGCGCTCGAGCGGCATGTCATAGAGCTTGAATTTCAGCGAGGTGCTCCCCACATTGCTGACAAGTATTTTCATCCGGCAATCTCCTCTCCCGCTGTCTCCGCCGGCGGCTCCACCGGCTCAGTGGCCTCGACATCTCCGGCGTCCTCCGGCGTACCGGCGCCCCCTGACGGATCCGTGCTCTCCGCCGGCGCCTGGCTCTCCGGCGGGCCCGCGCTCTCTGAAGGCTCGGGGCTCACCTCCGGGCTCTCCGACACCTCCGGCGAGGGGGAGGGTGAGGCGGGGAGGTTGTTGTAAAACGAGTCCTCCCCTCCCGCGACGTATCCCACCGTGGAGTAGAAGCCCGAGGACGAGTGCGTGAGGATATTCACGTTCGCCTCAGTCACGTCGGTGTCATACGGGTTCAGATATTCGTTCACCATCTCCAGCCACTCGCTGATGTAGATCGAGACGTAGGAGAGCCCGCGTATGCTGTCCCCGTAGTTGCCCGGCATGGTGTGGAAGGTGATGTCCTCCGAACTGCACATCAAAAACTGCCGCGCGAAGAAGGCTAGGTTCGCCGCCGTCATGTTCGTGTCCACATACTCGGTGAAAATCTCGATAAATCTGGGGAGGTTGGGGATGTTCCCCAGCGTCAGGAACTGGCTGGCCACCGACATCAGGAAGTCCTGCTGGGTGCCGATGCGCCCGATGTCCGCCGAGGCATAGCCGGAGCGGAAGCGCACGACGCCCATGGCCTGTTCGCCGTTCAGGTGTTGCATACCGGGCTCCAGGTCGATATAAAGGTCCTGTGTGGGGTCGCTGTAGTGCATCTCCACCGGCACGTCGTAGTCCACTCCCCCGATGGCGTCCACCAGCTCCACAAAGGCCTCCAGGTCCACGACGGCGTAGCAGTCCGGCTCAAAGCCCAGCAGGTTCTTTATCCCGTTCATCAGCCCGGTTATGCCGTCCCCGCCCGAGGCGATGTCGGAGTTGTAGTAGGTGTTCACCTTTTTCACGCTCCCGGTCTTGTTCACCAGGGTGTCGCGGGGGATGGACACCACGTTTATCTCGTGGTTTTCCGTGTCCAGGCGGCCCACCATTATGACGTCGGTGAGCATGGCGGCCCGGTCTATGCCGACGACGAGGAAGGTGTACATGTTCTCATTCAGCGAGGCCGGCGCGCCGGCGTTGGGGTCCTCCGTGGCCTCCGGCGTCTCGGCCGGTTCGGCCGTGTTCTCCGGCGTAGCCGTGGGCTCTATGGTGTTCAGCCCGGAATTCGGCCGCTCCGGCGGGGCCTCCCAGAGCATATACACCGCGGCGGCGGCACAGGCGAGCGCCAGCACGCAGCAAATTATCAGAACCACCATCTTTCCGGTGTTCCTGCGCCTCCGCGGCGTCCCGCTGCCCCCGTTTTTATCCTTACCCCCGCCCCCGGCGGCCCTCTTCTTCGCCGCGTGGACCCCGGAGTCATTGCCGTTTATCTTCATGCCACTGCCTCTCTCTGTTTTAGATTCACCGCGCCTCATACGAGGCCTATATACTGTCTGCTGAATAAACCGCGCTGCGGTTTATTCTCGCGGCGGCTGCCGCGCAATTTCATCAAGACGGCTCAAAATGCCGTTTTGATGAAATCCAGTCATTGTTTCAATGCGTATAGCCCCCGATGCGGCACACCGCGTCTAGGGATAGTGCAGGGTTTTTGAGCGAAATCGCTCAAAAGCCATGCACTTGAACAAGGCAATCCGGCCTTGAAAGCCCCGGCCTTCAAGGCTTGGGCTCTGTTCAGTGCGCATCATATAGTATAGACGAACAGCGGGGTACAAAAGTTAACGCAAAGCAAATTTTTTCGAGTATTTCTTGACAGGCCCGCCCCCAAGTGCTTAAATACCCCCTGTACGAAACTGAAGTTACGGGAGGGAACTCCATGGACAACGAGCAGGACCAGCGCCGCCCCAAAGAAAAGGCCCCCAAGCCTCCCAAAGAAAAAAAGGAACCCCGCCGCCGCGAGCGCCCCATAAACGCCAGTGAGGTATTTGTGGCCGCGGAGGGCGAGGAGAGCATGAACGACGCCTTCCGCAAGCGCCTCACCTATCTGATGAACGGGAACAATGTCCAGGGCAAGGCTGTCAACATACAGGAACTGGCCGACGCCGTCGGCGTCTCACGGCCGGCCATACGCAAGTACCTGAAGCCCAAAGGCGCGCCGACCACGCCCTCCGCGGCCACGGTCTGCGCCATTGCGCGCTATTTCGGCACCACGCCAGACTTCCTGCTGGGCTTCGACACGCCCGACACCGAGGCCGCGCGCAGGGCCCTGGAGAGCGACTATTATAACGCCCTCGGCCTCAACCAGCGCACCATAGACCTGCTGAGGGCTCTGCGTGAGCGGCAGGCGGACGAGCGCACGGCGGAGGCCGCCGCCGCCCTGCTCGGCATGCTCGACCGCCAGACCGCCGCCTTCGCCGAGGACGCCCTCCGCCTGCTGGAGAAGAAGGGTTAAGCCATAACTGCAAGGCCCGGCAGGCGCTCCCTGAGCGCACCGAGCGCCGCGCTCAGCTCCTCCTCGTCCTCGGAGAACACCGAGGCCAGGAGTTCTTCGCCGTAGAGGTCCAGGCTGGCCCCCTTGAACTCAAGGCAGCCGCAGCCGCACTTGGCGAAGCGCGAGCGGCCCCTCAGCTCGGCGGAGCGTATGTCCTCCAGAGGCACGGCGCGCCGCCTCAGCCCGTCGCGGTAGTACAGGGCCAGTTCTCCCACCCTCAAAGTCCCGCTCCTGTGCGCGGAGGCATAGTCCTCCGCCAGGCGGCTGTCGTCGAGGGCTTTGCCCGAGGGCGCATAGAATTTAGACATATCAGGTCCTCCCTATATCAATAACAAGAATCATTATTGATATAGTAACACAGTTCTTACCCCAATGCAAGTATAATCTGCCCCTTGCGCGTCAAAATATTCCCGCCGTTATATGGAGGCGACGACTTGAAGAAGTTAATCTCCGCGTTTTTCGACAAACGCTTTCTGAAATTCTGCCTTGTCGGCGTGCTGAACACCCTCGTCGGCACCGCCGTGATGTTCGGGCTGTACAATCTGGCCCACTGCTCCTACTGGTTTTCCAGCGCGATGAACTACGTGGTCGGCAGCTTTGTCAGCTATTTTCTCAACAAATACTTCACCTTCCAGTCCCGTGACGGCGGCTGGCGCCAGCTCCTGCGCTTTGCCCTGAATATTGCCGTCTGCTACGTCATAGCATATTCTGCGGCCCAGCCCTTTGTGGAGTGGGTGCTGAAGGACGCGAGCGTGAGCGTCCGCGACAACGTGGCAATGCTCACCGGAATGGTCATATTTACGGGACTCAACTACCTCGGCCAGCGATTTTTCGCCTTCCGCGCCGCCGGTAGGGAAAAGGAGGAAAATGGAGGGGGAGACAAGACTTCGTGAACCAGGCGGCCGGGCGGCGGCCGCGCTCTTCGCGGCTGTCGCCGCGCTGGGCCTGCTGCTGTGCGCCGTGATAAATTTCCGCGGCTTTTCGCTCTTCGCCACCGCTGACATGTATGCGGACACCCTGGTCTCCCGGCTCATCTGGGAGCAAAAGACCCTGTTCCCGCAGGGCTGGGTGTTCGGCAACCAGTATTATGTGTTTTCAACGCCCGTGCTGGCCGCGCTGTTCTACGGCCTCACGGGCAGTTTGAATCTCTCCATGGTGCTGGCCACCGAGCTGATGACCGCGCTCATAATTGCGGCCTTCCTCTGGATGGTCAGACCCTTTTGCAGCGTGGAGGCGCGCTGGGCCGGCGCGCTCGGCCTGCTCGCCGGCGTCATCTGCCCCGGCGGACCGGAACACCTGGCCGGCCAGCTCTTCTACCTCATGGCGAGCTACTATTCGGGATATCTGATAACGCTGCTGTTGGTCTGCGGCACCTATATCAGGTACCGCAGCGGCGGGCAGCTCCCCTCCGCGGCCGCGGCCGCCCTCTCTCTGGCGCTGAGTTTCGCCGCGGGATTGCAGAGCCTGCGCCAGACCGCCGTCATGGTGCTGCCGCTGCTCTTCCTGGAGACCGCCTCGCGCCTGTCCGGCCGCTCGAACACGCGAGCCACCCTCTTCGCCTTTGGGACCGCCTTCGCGAACATAGCCGGCCTCTTTGCCATACGCCTCCTGGCAGAGCCGGGCGTCAGCATCTACGCCAATTCCGCCGGGGAGAGCTCCGTGGCGGACCGGCTCGCCAGCTGCGCCGCCTGCCTCTGGTCCATCTCCGGCCTAAAGAGCTTCACCTGGGGCGAGCCCGTCTGCGGCGTGTTCGCCATAGTGCTCATCCTGTGCGCCGCCTCCATTCCGCTCCGCTCGCTCCGTTCGCCTCTGGCCCCGGCCGCGGCCGTCTGCGCCCTGGGCGTCGCCGCCGTGCTCGGCATAGAGCTCCTGACCGGCATCAATCTCCGCAGCATCTATCTGTTCACCTGGTTCCCACTCGTAGCCCTCGGCCTCTGCTGCCTCGTAAACTCCCTCCGCCGCCCTCCGGCGCTCGCGGCCGTCTGCCTGTGCCTGGCCGCGCTCTCCCTTTTCAGCCTCGCCAGATGCTACCTCCCCTCCGCCAGGCGGGCCTTCGCCGGGGAGGGCGATACCGCCGAGCTGGCCATGGCCAACTACGCCGCCGGCCTGGGCGCGGAGTTCGTCTACGGCCCCTGGGACCTCGCCGCCCGCGTCGCCGTGCGCACCGACGGCGCGGTCACGGCCGGGGCCTGGCACGACGCCCCTCTGGCCGTGCTCGGCTACATAAATCCCCAGGACATATACACCGAATCCGACAACTCCAGGGCCGTGTACCTGGCGCCCCCGCCCGCCCGGGAGGCCGTGCTGGCGCGTGCCGCGGCCGCCGGCGCCGAGCTGACCCTGCTCCGGACCTTTGGGGGCGGCGTGGAGATGTACACCAGCTCGCGGCAATTGATGTATTTCCCCTGAAAAGGCCCAAAAAACCCTTGACAAGCGCGGCAAATGCTGATAAATTATTATGGCGCTCCAAAGACAGCAGGCGGTGCGGTCCCGGCGCCCGGTTCGGGTGCGGGGGATTGCGCGGAAGGCCTGCCGAGGACGGCCATCAGTCACATGATAGCTCTCTGCCCTCGTGTCCAAGTGCACGGGGGATGATTTTTTGGGCGCTTATGAATATTGCCGGAGGTGAAACTCAAGAAATGCCGAATGCAAAGATTCTGAGCGAGAAGCAGGCGATCGTCGAGGCCCTCGCCGCGCGGCTGCAGGGCGCCAGCGCCGGAGTGTTCGTGGACTACCGCGGCATCACCGTCGCCGAGGACACGCAGCTCCGCCGCGACCTGTCGCAGAGCTCCGTCGAGTACAGCGTCGTCAAGAACACGCTGACGAAGTTCGCGCTGGACAAGGCCGGCCTCAGCGGCCTGGACGGTATCCTCAACGGGACCACGTCCATGGCCACCAGCGCCGCC
>CALWYN010000101.1 GCA_944385755.1 uncultured Oscillospiraceae bacterium | reverse complement strand
GCTGCGGCCGCGAATTCTCCGAAGGTTTTTTGACAGTCTCAAACAACCGGCCCTAGGGCCGGTTGTTTGTTTTTTATTCTGTTACGTTCGGCACTGTTGTTCCGGGTTCCTACCGGCGCAGACGAAGGAGTGCCAGCCCTCCTCCATATCGTGTGAAATTATGACAAAGCCCGCGGATTCCAGGGCGGCGCGGACCTCGTCCTGCCGGCCGTCTATAATACCGCTGGTTATGAACACGCCGCGCTCTGACATGAAACCGCGTGCATATGGCGCAAGGGGGATTATGACATCCGAGACGATGTTGGCCAGGACAATGTCGTAGCCCTCTCCAAGCTCGGAGCGCAGGCCGGCGTCGGCCAGGATGTCCCCCACGTACATGTGGTATATGGCGAGGTTTATGCCGTTCAGCCGCGCGTTTTCCGCGGCGGCGTCAGGGGATTTGGGGTCGATGTCGCAGCCCGCGCAGTACGCGCAGTCCAGGACAAGGGCGCCTATGCCCAGAATTCCGCTGCCGCAGCCCAGGTCGAGCACGAATTTTTCCGGGGCAGCGTATTTTTCCAGCGCGCGCAGGCACATGCGTGTTGTGGCGTGCCCGCCCGTGCCGAAAGCCAGACCGGGGTCAAGGCGGAGCACCTTGCGCGGGATGTCCTGGGGTATGGGCTCCCAGCGCGGGAGGACCAGCAGCTGCTCTCCGACCTCGATGGGTTTGTAATACTTCTTCCAGTTGTCCTGCCAGTCTGCCTCGTCCACGACCGTGGTCACCGGCTCCAGGCCTGTGCCCTCGGTGAACGCGGCGAGGCGGGCCCTTCCGGCCTCGTCGTCGCTGACATAGACCTTGACACGCGAGAGCCCGCGGTAACGCTCCTCGAGTTCGGAATCGACATAGTCCCAGTACTGTCTGTTCTGTTCAAGAAAACGGCGGAAATCGGCCTCATCCTCTATCACGAGCCCGTCCGCTCCCAGTTCGGTGAGCCTGTCGCAGAGCTCGTCGAGGCCGCCCGGCGCGGCGCTGAAGGCCGCCTCTATCCAGCGGCTCATTCCAGTGTCGGGCAGTAGCCCGCGGAGGTGACACTCTCCACGACGGAGTTGGCGTGGTCCTGCCCGCCGACCTCGCAGGCGATATGGACCAGGATCTCATTGGGGGAGAGCGCGAGGCACATGCGGTCGTGGTTTATGGTGAGAATATTGGCGCCGCTGTCCGCGATGACCTGGAGCAGGCGCATCAGGCTGCCGGGCGTGTCCGGCAGGCGGACGGCGAACTTTACTCTCCTGTGGCGCGTGACCAGGCCCAGCTCGACTATGCGGTGAATTACGCTGACGTCTATGTTGCCGCCGGAGAGCAGGCACACGGCCTTGTGGTCTTTCACATCTGTGCGGCCGGAGAGGACTGCGGCCAGGCTTGCGGCCCCGGAGGGCTCGACAATCTGCTTGGTGCGCTCCATCAGCAGGAGTATGGCCGCGGAGATCTCGTTGTCCGAAACCGTCACCATGTCGTCGGCGTATTTCATTATGAGCTCGACGGTCTTGTCGCCGGGGTATTTCACGGCTATGCCGTCCGCGATGGTGGAGATGCTGTCGCGGGCGGTGAGCTGCCCCTCGCGGAAGCTGCGCACCACGGAATCGGCCCCCTCCGCCTGCACTCCCACGAGGCGCACGCGCGGATTTGCCTGCTTGATGCAGGAGGCCACTCCCGCGAGCAGCCCTCCGCCGCCCACCGGGACGACAACGGTATCTACCGTGGGGAGCTGGCTGAGTATCTCCAGCCCTATGGTGCCCTGGCCGGCCATGACCTCGTAGTCGTTGAAGGCGTGCAGGAAGGCGGCCTGCTCCTCCTCGCATATCTCCAGCGCCCTGGCGTAGGCGTCGTCATAGGTCTCCCCGCAGAGCACGACGCGCGCGCCGTAGCCCTCGGTGGCCTGCACTTTGGCTATGGGGGCCGTGCGCGGCATGACTATGGTGGATTGGATGCCGTTGCGCGTGGCGGCGTATGCGACGCCCTGGGCGTGGTTGCCGGCGGAGGAGGCCACGACGGCCGTCGCCTCGCCGCGCTCGACCATGGAGGCTATCTTATTTGCCGCGCCGCGTATCTTGAAAGAGCCGGTCTTCTGGCGGTTTTCGCACTTCAGCCAGATCTCTCCGCCGGTCATGTCGGAGAAGGTGGAGCTGAAGTCCAGGTCCGTCCTGTGTATCACGCCTGAAATGCGTTTGGCCGCGTTTTCAAAGTCTCTGAGAGCAAGTTCCATTGCCTTCACCTCTCAATTTTGATGTCTAGATTATACTACACGCTCCGCCGGCGGGCAAGGAGTTTGGGCATATTTGCCCCGTCTCACTTCTCCGCCTTGGCCTCGCAGTAGAGACAGCGGTAGGTCTTGCCGGCCCGGTCGGAGAGGAAGAACACCTGCTTCAGCCCGGGCTCCGCGGAAGTTATGCAGCGGGGGTTGCGGCAGCGCAGGACGTTCTCCAGCCTCTCGGGCAGCGAGAGCTGCTTTTTTTCCACCAGCTCGCCGCCGCGTATGACGTTGACGGTTATGCCGGGGTCGACATAGCCGAGCACGTCCAGGTCTATGTCCGTTACGGTGTCGATTTTTATTATGTCCTTGCGGCCGAGCTTGGCGCTCTGGGCGTTTTTTATTATTGCCACGGTGCAGTCCAGCTCGTCGAGGCCAAGGAGGTTGTAGATGCGCATGGCGCTGCCTGCGCGGATATGGTCGATGACCAGGCCGTTTTTTATGGAGTCTATGTTCATTTCGTGACCTCCAGCAGCTTGAGTATGAGGGCCATTCGGACGTATTTGCCGCAGAGCGCCTGGCGGAAATAGCAGGCCCGGGGGTCTGAGTCGATCTCGGTGGAGATCTCGTTGACCCTGGGCAGGGGGTGGAGGATGGTCAGGTCGGATTTGGCGTTGATGAGCTTGGCCGGGGTCAGTATATAGCTGTCGCGCAGGCGGATATAGTCCTCCTCGTTGAAGAACCTCTCGCGCTGGACCCTGGTCATATAGAGCACGTCGAGCTCGGGTATGACCTCGGCCAGGTCGGCGGCGGTCTGCCTGAACTCGCAGCCGCCGGCGCGCAGCACGTCGTTCTTCACATAGCTGGGCAGTTTGAGCTCCTCGGGCGATATCAGGACGAATTTTACGCCGTCATAGCGGGCCAGGGCGGAGATGAGCGAGTGTACGGTGCGTCCGAACTTCAAATCCCCGCAGAGGCCAATCGTGAAGCCGCCCAGGCCGCCTTTCTCGCGGCGTATGGTCATGAGGTCCGTGAGGGTCTGCGTGGGGTGGTTGTGGCCGCCGTCGCCGGCATTTATCACGGGCACGGGCGAGACCCCGGCCGCCACCAGCGGGGCCCCCTCCTTGGGGTGGCGCATCGCTATTATGTCGGCGTAACAGCCCACGACGCGGACGGTGTCTGCCACGCTCTCGCCCTTGGCTGCGGAGGAGCTGGCCGCCTCGGAGAAGCCGAGAACCTGCCCGCCCAGCTCGTACATCGCGGCCTCGAAGGAGAGGCGGGTGCGGGTGGAGGGCTCAAAGAAGAGCGTGGCCAGCTTTTTGTACCGGCAGAGCTCGCGGTAGTCGCCGGGGTGGGCCATTATGTCGTCGCCGGTGTCCAGCAGGGAGGCTATCTCATCGGTCGTAAGCTCTCGTATGTCTATCAGGTTCCTCATCTGAGCGCCTCCTCCCAGCTGCCGTCATCCGGGTTGTCGCGGAAGGCCAGCAGCGCGGGCACATAGGAGGCGGGGATCTCGCCGTCCTCCACCGCGGCGGCCACAACGGCGTCAAAATCCGTGAGGCAGACGGCGCGGACGCCGTGCGCGGCCATGCCCTCTATCCCCTTTGCCATGCCGTAGGTGAAGAGCGCGGCCACGCCGAGGACCTCGGCCCCGGCCTCGCGCAGCGCCTCCACGGAGTCGAGGGCGCTCCCGCCGGTGGAGATCAGGTCCTCCACCACGACGACGCGCTCCCCGGGGGAGAGCCGGCCGTCTATGCGCTTCTGGCGGCCGTGGTCCTTGGCGCTGGAGCGGACATAGCCCATGGGCAGGCCGAGGATGTGTGCGGCTATGGCCGCGTGGGCGATGCCGGCGGTCGCCGTGCCCATGAGGGCCTCAACACCGGGAAATTCCCGGCGTATCATGTCCGCCAGGGCCTGCTCCACATTGCTGCGCACCTCGGGAGCGGAGAGGATGAGCCGGTTGTCGCAGTAGATGGGGCTCCTTATGCCGCTGGCCCAGATGAAGGGCTCCTCGGGGCGCAGGAACACGGCGCCTATGCTGAGCAGCGCGCGGGAAGCATCGAATTTTTCCATCACATTTCACCTCCGAGAAATTCCGAGCGGCAGAGCCTCCAGGCCGCCACCGGGTCCGCCGCGCCGGTTATCGGGCGGCCCACCACTATGTAATCCGAGCCGAGCGTGCGGGCCATGGCCGGGGTGGTGACGCGCACCTGATCCCCATGCTCGCCGCCGGCAAAGCGTACACCAGGAGTCACGGTGAGGAAGCCGCTGCCGCAGCGGCTGTGCACCTCTCCGGCCTCGAGCGGCGAGCAGACCACGCCGTCCAGCCCGGCGGCGCGGGCGTTTTCCGCGTAGCTCATGACGGTATCGGCGAGGGGATGGCCTATCAGCAGCTCGTCGTGCAGCGTTTTCTCATCCGTAGAGGTGAGGACCGTGACGGCAATCAGCTTTGTGCGCCTGCTGCCGTCGGAGGCAATCAGCCCCTCGAGCGCGGCGCGCATCATGGCGGAGGAGCCGAAGGCGTGCAGATTTATTATGTCAACCCCGAGGGCGCTCAGGGAGCGCATCGCCCCTCTCACCGTGTTGGGTATGTCGCAGAGCTTCAGGTCCAGGAAAATCCTGTGTCCCCGGGCACTTATCTCGCGGACAATGTCCGGCCCCGCGGCATAGAAGAGCTCCATGCCGATTTTTACATAGGGGCGTTCGTCCCCGAACTTGGACAGGAAGTCCATAGTCCGCTCGCGGCCGGGGAAATCAAGGGCGATAATCACGTCTTTAGCCATTGTGGGCTCCTCCTATTATGTCAACCAGATTTTCTATTCCGAATTTGTCCATCTCCTCCGGGAGGGCGGACACTATGTCCCGTGACGCGAAGGGATCGACGAGGTTGGCCGCGCCGACTCCGACGGCCGTGGCCCCCGCCAGCATCAGCTCTATGACATCGGCCGCGCTGCGGACGCCTCCCATGCCTATTATGGGGATGCCGACCGTCTCATACACCTGCCAGACCATGCGCACGGCGAGCGGGAACACCGCCGGGCCGGAGAGCCCGCCTGTCATGCTTCCGAGCACCGGACGGCGGGTGGCGGGGTCTATGCGCATGGCGAGGACCGTGTTAATCAGAGAGAGACCGTCGGCCCCCTCGGCCTCGCAGGCCCTTGCGATCTCGCAGATGTCGGTCACGTTGGGCGTCAGCTTTACAATGACGGGCTTTTTCACCGCGCGGCGCACGGCGCGCGTCACCTCCGCGGCGCCCCGCGCCGTCGTGCCGAAGCCCATGCCCCCGCCGTGGACGTTGGGGCAGCTGATATTTACCTCCAGCCAGCCCACCTGGGGACAGGAGTCGAATTTTTCCGCCACGCGGACATACTCGCCCAGGGAGAAGCCGCAGATGTTGGCGACCACTTTGCCGGAGAAAAAGCCGGCTATGGCGGGCAGCTCGCGCTCTATGACCGTGTCCACGCCAGGATTCTGCAGCCCGACCGAGTTCAGAATACCGGAGGGGCCCTCCGCAATGCGCGGCCGGGGATTGCCGAAGCGCGGCCGCTCAGTGGTGCCCTTCAGGGTGAAGCTGCCGAGGCAGTTCAGGTCGTAGATACCGGCGAACTCGCGCCCGTAGCCGAAAGTGCCGGAGGCGGGGATTATGGGGTTTTTGAGCTCCTCACCGCAGAGCTTTACGGACGTATTCACCATATCACCTCGCCTTTGCCGAACACGGGCCCGTCCTTGCAGACCCGCCGGGGGCCGTCCTTTGTCTCTATGGTGCAGCCCATACAGGCCCCGAAGCCGCAGCCCATGCGCGCCTCCAGCGAGAGCTGGACCACCGGGCAGTCGGCCTCCCTGTCTATGGCGGCCAGCATGGGGAGGGGGCCGCAGGCGTATACGGAGGTGTAACCGCCCGCACGGAGGGCCTGGGTGGGGAGGCCCGTCATGCCCAGGCTGCCGTCGAGGGTGTACACCTCCGGCTCGATGCCCAGGGAGCGGAACTCATCCAGGTACAGCGCCGCCTCCGCGGAGGGGTAGCCCAGGGCCACCCCGGGGCGGGCCCCAAGACGCAGGAGGGAGGCACAGAGGGGGTATAGAGGCGGTGAGCCGGTGCCGCCTCCCATGAGCAGCGGGCGCTCACCCGCGGCGGAGAGGTCGAAGCCGTTCCCCAGGCCGGTCAGGATGTCGAGCCGCGCGCCGGGGGAGGAGGCGGTGAGCAGGGCGGTGCCGCGGCCGGTGTTCCTGACGCAGAGCGTCAGCACTCCGCCCTCTGCGCCGCAGACGGAGAAGGGGCGACGGAGGAAGCAGCCGGGGATGAGGACATCCGCAAACTGGCCGGGCGATGTGACGCCGGAGGTGTCCCCCTCCAGGCGGAGGCGGTGGACGCCGGGGGCCAGCTGTTCATTTTTGATAACGGTAAAGATTCCCTGTTTCATCTGTTCACCCGTCTATGGTAGAGACTTTGATGGTTATCTCCTCGAGCACGTCCAGCAATACGCGGACGGTGTCGAGGGCGGTAAAAATCGTCACGTTGTTTTCCACCGCGCAGCGGCGGATCTCGTAGCCGTCGGAGTGGCTGGCGGCGCTGGAGAGGTCGCGCGTGTTTATCACATAGCTCACGTAGCCGAGGCGTATCGAATCGAGAATCTCGGTGGAGCCCTCACTGAGCTTCTTCTTGGAGCGCGTGCGGATGCCGTGCTGCCGGAGGGAGTTGGCCGTGCCCTCGGTGGCCTCTATGTTGAAGCCGAGGTCGTAGAAGCGCCGTATCAGCGGCAGGGCCTCGGCCTTGTCGCGGTCGGCGAGGGTGACGAACACGGTGCCGGAGTTGGCGACATTCATCCCGCTGGCCTGCAGCGCCTTGTACAGCGCGCGGTTGAGCGCGCGGTCGTAGCCTATGGCCTCGCCGGTGGACTTCATCTCGGGAGAGAGGTAGGCGTCCAGCCCGGAGAGCTTGCTGAAGGAGAAAGCGGGCGCCTTGACGAAGAAGCGGTCGCGGTCGGCCGGGCAGAGTTCGGTTATGCCCTGCTCACGGAGGCTCACGCCCAGCATGGCCAGGGTGCCTATGTCCGCCAGCTGGCAGAGAGTGGCCTTGGAGATGAAGGGCACCGTGCGGCTGGAGCGGGGGTTCACCTCGATGATATAGACGTTTTCGTCCCTGTCCACTATGAACTGGATGTTGTAAAGCCCCAGGATGCCTATGCCCAGGCCAAGGCGGCGGGTGTAGTCGAGTATTGTCTCCCTGACGCGCTCGGAGAGGCTCATGGGCGGATAGACACTTATGCTGTCCCCGGAGTGGATGCCCGTGCGCTCGACGTGTTCCATTATGCCGGGGACGAACACGCGCTCGCCGTCGCAGACGGCGTCCACCTCGCACTCGCGGCCGTAGACATAGCGGTCCACCAGCACGGGCTGCTTCTCGTCTATCCTGACGGCCTCGCCCAGGTAGCGCCGCAGAGCGGCCTCGTCCGGGACTATCTGCATGGCCCTGCCGCCCAGGACGAAGCTGGGGCGCACGAGCACAGGATAGCCTATTTCGGCAGCTGCGGCCGCGCCCTCCTCTATGTCCGTGACCGCGCGGCCCTCCGGCTGGGGGATACCGAGCCGCTTGAGCAGCTTTTCAAACAGGTCGCGGTTCTCCGCCCGGTCGATGGCCGCGCAGCCGGTGCCTATCAGTTTCACGCCGCGCTCCATGAGCGGCCTGGCGAGGTTTATGGCCGTCTGCCCGCCGAGGGTGGCAATCACGCCGAGAGGCCGCTCCAGCTCGATTATATTCATCACGTCCTCGACCGTGAGCGGCTCAAAGTATAGCTTGTCGCTGGTCGTGTAGTCCGTGGAGACGGTCTCGGGGTTGTTGTTGATGATTATGGCCTCATAGCCCCGGGAGCGTATGGTCTTGATGGCGTGGACGGTGGAATAGTCGAACTCGACTCCCTGGCCTATGCGTATCGGCCCCGCGCCGAGGACGATTATCTTGGGGCGGTCGGAGACGGCGGACTCGTTCTCCTCCTCATAGGTCGAGTAGAAATAGGGCACATAGCTCTCAAACTCGCTGGCGCAGGTGTCTATCATCTTGTATACGGGGAAGAGCCCGAGGGAGCGGCGCAGGGCGTATATCTCGCCCTCCGGGCACTTCCAGAGGTGGGCGAGGTGCGCGTCCGAGAAGCCCATGCGCTTGGCGCGGCGGAGGCAGAGCGGGTCCATGGGGCGGTCCTTTATCTCGCGCTCGAGCTCGACTATGTTGTGTATCTTGTCGAGGAAGAGCATGTCTATCCCGGTTATGTTGCAGATGCGGTTGTAGTCAACCCCCAGCCACATGAGCTGGGCTATGGCAAAGATGCGGTCGTCCGTGCCTTCCCTGATGTAGTCCAGGAGCTCGTCCACGGGCATGTGGCGGAATTTAGGCAGATATATGTGCGCGGCACCTATCTCCAGCGAGCGCACCGCCTTCAGCAGGCTCTCCTCTATAGTGCGGCCCACGGCCATGACCTCGCCCGTGGCCTTCATCTGCGTGCCGAGCCTGTGGCTCGCGCCGGCGAATTTGTCAAAGGGGAAGCGGGGCATTTTCGTGACCACATAGTCGAGTGAGGGCTCGAAGGAGGCGGGGGTGTTGGCGAGCATTATCTCGTCGAGCGTCATGCCCACGGCTATCTTGGCCGAGACCCGGGCTATGGGGTAGCCCGTGGCCTTGCTCGCCAGGGCGGAGGAGCGGCTAACGCGGGGATTGACCTCGATGAGGTAATAACGGAAGCTCTCCGGGTCGAGCGCGAACTGCACGTTGCAGCCGCCCTCCACCCCGAGGGCGCGTATCAGCCTCAGCGCGCTATCGCGCAGCATGTGATATTCCCGGTTCGTCAGCGTCTGGCTGGGGGCCACCACTATGCTGTCCCCGGTGTGTATGCCGGCCGGGTCTATGTTCTCCATGTTGCAGACCGCTATCGCCGTGTCGGCGGAGTCGCGCATGACCTCGTACTCTATCTCCTTGTAGCCGCGTATGCTCTTTTCGACGAGCACCTGGTGGACGGGGGAGACGCTCAGCGCGTGCTTGGACAGCTCGCGCAGCTCAGCCTCGCTGTCGGCGAAGCCGCCGCCGGTGCCGCCCAGGGTGAAGGCGGGGCGGAGCACCACCGGGTAGCCTATGCGGCCGGCCGCCTCCACGCAGCCGTCGATAGTCTCTGCCGTCTCGCTCGGGAGCACCGGCTCGCCGAGCCGCTCGCACAGTTCCTTGAATTTCTCCCGGTCCTCGGCCAGCTCTATGCTCTCGCAGCTGGTGCCCAGAATCTCCACGCCGCACTCGCGCAGGACGCCGGACCTCTGCAATTCTACGGCCAGGTTGAGCCCGGTCTGCCCGCCTATGCCGGGGACTATGGCGTCCGGACGCTCATAGCGTATTATGCGAGCGACGTATTCCGGCGTGAGGGGCTCCATATAGACTTTGTCTGCTATGCTCGTGTCGGTCATTATGGTGGCCGGGTTGGAGTTGGCGAGCACGACCTCATAGCCCTCCTCCCTCAAAGCGAGGCAGGCCTGGGTGCCGGCGTAGTCGAACTCCGCGGCCTGGCCTATCACGATGGGGCCGGAGCCTATGACCAGTATCTTGCTTATGTCGGTCCGCTTAGGCATTTTTGTTCCCCTCCCCCAGCATGGATATGAATTTGTCGAACAGCGCGCCGCTGTCCTGCGGGCCGGGGCAGCTCTCCGGATGGTACTGCACGGAGAACACCCGGTCGGCGCGGCACTCCACGCCCTCCACGGTGCCGTCCAGGAGGTTGACGTGCGTGGCCGTGAGGCCCGTGCCCTCCAGCGAGGCGAGGTCCACGGCGTAGCTGTGGTTCTGGCTGGTTATCTCTATGCGGCCGCTGGTCAGGTCCCGGACCGGGTGGTTGCCGCCGCGGTGGCCGAATTTGAGTTTGTAGGTCTCGGCCCCATAGGCCAGGGAGATTATCTGGTGTCCCAGGCAGATGCCGAATATGGGGTACTTGCCGCGCAGGCCGCGGACGGTCCCGACGAGCTCGGGGACATCGCGGGGGTCACCGGGGCCGTTGGAAAGGAACACGCCGTCGGGGCGCATGAAGTCTATCTCCTCGGCCGTGGTGTTCCAGGGGACCACGGTCACGTTACAGCCACGGCGGTTGAGCGCGCGGACTATGCCGAGTTTTATGCCGCAGTCCACGGCCACGACGGTGTGGGTGTGGTTGCTGGTGCGGGAGTACCAGCGCCTTTTGCAGCTGACGCGCGATACGCTGTCACGCGGCAGCTCTGAGGCCGCGAGCAGCTCGAGGGCGTCCCCAACGGGGGTGTCACGGGTGGTGATGAGCGCCTTTTGGCTGCCGGCGCCGCGTATCTCACGCGTGAGCCGGCGGGTGTCCACGCCGGATATCCCGGGGATGCCGTATTCGCACATGAGCTCATCCAGGGTCTTGGTGTAACGGAAATTGGAGGGGTTGTCGTTGTAGTCGCGGACTATGAGCGCGCCTATCGTGGGGACGCGCGTCTCAAAATCCTCATCGGTGATGCCGTAGTTGCCTATTACAGGGTAGGTCATCACGACGGCCTGGGCCGTGTAGCTGGGGTCGGAGACTATCTCCTGGTAGCCGACCATGGAGGTGTTGAACACTATCTCGCACACGGCGCCGCACTCCGCGCCGAAACCCTCGCCGTCGTACACGCTGCCGTTCTCCAGCACGAGGCGCCCCTTCATCCCTGCCATACTATGTCACCTCCGCATGCAGTCAGCAAAAACTTCCCTTTGAGCTCCCAGCCGGCGAAGGGCGTGGCCCTGCCGAGGGAGGCAAAATCCCCAGGGTCGACGGTCCAGGCCGCATTCGGGTCAAAAACCGTAAGGTCCGCGCCGGCACCCTCCTCTATGCCGGAACGCAGGCCGAAGCGCGCCGCCGGCGCGGAGCTCATCAGCTCCAGCAGCCGCTCCAGGGGCAGGACGCCGCCGAGGCAGAGCCGGGTGTAGAGCACGGGGAAGGCCGTCTCCAGCCCCACTATGCCCATGGCGCTGTGCTCCAGGCCGCGCGACTTCTCCTCCGCGGAGTGGGGCGCATGGTCCGTGGCTATCATGTCCACCGTGCCGTCCAGCAGCCCCTCTATGAGCGCATTGCGGTCTGCGGCGGAGCGGAGGGGGGGATTCATCTTGAAGCGCCCGTCCTCCTGGAGGTCGGCGTCGGTGAGCACGAGATAGTGCGGGGCGGTCTCGCAGGTGACATCGACTCCCTCAGATTTCGCTTTTCGTATTATGTCAATCGATTCTCCGGTGGAGACGTGGCAGATATGCAGTTTGCAGCCGGTCCCGGCGGCGAGGCGGACGTCGCGCTCCACCTCGCGCCACTCGCTCTCCGGGCAGATGCCGCGGTGGCCGTGCGCGCGGGCGTATTCGCCGTCGTGGATATAGCCGCCCCCGAGCAGGGCCTCCACCTCGCAGTGGGCCGCTATAATCTTGCCCAGCGAGGCGGCGCGCTCCATGGCAGCGCGCATCATGTCCCCGCTCTGGACGCCCCTGCCGTCGTCGGAGAAGGCCACGCACAGGGGCGCGAGGGCCACCATGTCGGAGAGCTCGGCCCCCCGCTCGCCGCGGGTTATGGAGGCGTAGGGCAGGACATGCACCAGGGCGTCACGGCGTATCAGCTCCAGCTCGGCCTCCAGGGAGGCGGGGCAGTCGGGGACGGGGTCCAGGTTCGGCATGGCGCAGACGGTGGTGAAGCCGCCCCGCGCGGCGGCGAGGGTGCCGGTGCGCATGGTCTCCTTATAAGAAAAACCCGGCTCTCGCAGATGGACGTGGACATCTGTGAGACCGGGAAAAAGGAAACAGTTATTGAATTCAAAAACGTGGACGCCCCGGCCGGGGACAATGCCGCGGCCGATGCGGAAAACACTTCCGCCGCGGACCTCCACGTCTGAATCAACGAATGCGCCGCCGGTGAAAACGCTGCAGCCTTTGATTATGAAATCCATAGCGCAGACTCCTTTCCGGCAAAGCCTCAAACTTTCAACAGTGTACCAGCCCGGGAGGCGCTTGTCAAGAGGATTTGGGTTTCGGGGCGTTTTTTTGGGTTTCGGGGCGCTTTTCAGAGCGGTGGATGTCAAATCCCCCGCAGCGCAGCGCGCGGCGGGGGAGGTTTCAGCTCTGATATTCGAACTCTATGTCGTATATGCTGACCGTGTCGCCGTCCGCGACGCCCATGGACTCCATGCGGTCATAGATGCCGGCGGTGCGCAGGCTGCGGTCGAAGTACATCCGGCTCTCGTAGTCGGAGAAATTCACGCTGGCCACCAGGCGGGCGAGCCACTCGCCCTCGAGGTACCAGGTGCCGCCGTCGCGCGTTATGCGGACGTCCTCCGCGCGGCCGGGCTCCGGGGCGGGGGGGACGTAGTCC
>CALWYN010000100.1 GCA_944385755.1 uncultured Oscillospiraceae bacterium | reverse complement strand
ATATATCGCCGGGAGCGCAGTTATCGGGATAGTTTTCCATTTCGGCGGCTGAGACGAGCAATACCCCCTCTTTGTAAAAAGAGGGGGTATTGCTATATCCCGGGATTCTCGTATTCTACAGAGGAGCAGCCGTTCAGCCGGGCGAGGCGGCGGAGAGCGGAATCCAGGGCGGCCTGGAGCTTTTTGGTCCGGCGTACGCCGCTTTCGTACCAGATGCGGTGGACGGTCAGCACTCCGCGGGTGCGGTCGGCCGAGGCCGAGAGCCGCCCGGCGAACCGCTCTCCCCAGAGAACCGGCAGGGCGTAGGCCGAGTAACGCCTCTTTTCAGCCGGAACATAGAGCTCCCATGTGTAGTCGAAGCCAAACAGCTCCCGTATCAGCCGCCTGTCCCAGAGCAGGGGGTCCAGCGGCGCCAGCAGCTCGCAGCGCGGACGCGCCTGCCCGGCATCCCCGGAGAGCAGGCTGTTGAGGAGCGGCAAGTCGGCGGAGAGCATATAAAGCGGGGGGCGGATCCCCTCTACATGGCACTCGGATATCAGCCCGCCGGACAAAAGCGTGTTGAAAACCTCACCACGGGCTGAGGCATTGAGGCCGCCTATGTTCAGCCAGGCGTCGGAGGGCCGGTTCCAGAGCAGCCCCACGGCGCCGATGCGCCGGAGGACGCGCCAGGACATATGCTCCACCTCACCGGGCAGCGGATCGGGCGCGGCGAGCAGCCCGGCGGGAAGATGGCGCTCGGCGAGGTCGTAGAATTTCCTCGCGCCCTCCTTGTGGTGGATGACCAGCTCGCCGGTTGAATAGAGCTGCTCAAGCACGGAGCGGGAGGCGCGGCTCTCTCCGTGCCAGTTGCCGCTCCAATGTATGGCGGAGTGCCAGTTTATGCGCCCATCTATCGGAAGAGTGTCCGCGCTGACGGGTCCGTGTTCCCGTATGTAGGCGAGGGCTTGCCTCTCCAAATCGGCGAGACCCTCGAATCCCGCGCCGCACGCTCTCGCCGCCGAGCGGTAACGCTCAAAATAGGGCCAGTCCGCGGCGGGGATTATGGAGAGATTCTTGTCCGGGTAGTCCACAAGCGAGCGGTCCGTATAGAGCAGCTCGCGGAGCATTTTCCCGGAGAACCCGGACACCCTGGCGTTCAGCGTGAGCTCGGCGTTCCGGCCGCAGATGTCGACGGGGTCAAACTGGATGCAGCCGGCCTGCCGGACGAAATCCAGGGCGCCCGCCTTGCCGGAAAAGCGCCGTTCTCCCAATAGGCCGCTCCGGTAGAGCATGTAGCGCCGGGCCTCGGGCGCAGTCAGCTCAATCATTGGCCCTCCCTCGCAAGGCGGGCAGAGGCCAGCATTATTCCGAGCAGAATGAAGAAGGCGAAGAGCACGCGCGGATAGAACCAGATATACTCGAATATCCCGGCCACGGCTATGCCGCCGAAGGAGGCGCCGCAGGCCGTGAGAGCCAGACGCACCTCGTTTGAACGGGCCCTGGAGAGGTCAAAGGCCGCGTTCTTGACCTCACGCAGCATGAACCATATGAAGGAGATAAGGCCGAGAACGCCGGTCTCAAGCACGAGCTCCATATACAGCATCTGCGAGTGGTACACGCCCCGGGTTGCCCCGGCGAGGGCGTAGTCGGGATACAGGGCCGCAAAGGTGTTGGGGCCCATGCCTATGCCGGTGAGGCCGTAATCGCCTATCATGTGCAGTATGCCCTGCCAGGTAATCAGACGGTGGTTCGCGGAACTGTCCTGGGAGTTGAATATGGTGGAGAAACGGGTAATTATGCTGTCGGGCAGGAAGGGGATGAGTAGCACGCAGGCCACCAGTCCGACGGGAATGAGGCGCTTGTCCGTGTAGTAGACGAATATGAGAACGGAGAGCATTATCGAGAGCCAGCACCCGCGCGCGTAGGTCATCACCATGGCCGCGAGCGGCAGGACAAGGCAGCAGCAGAGCACCAGCCGCCTGAACGTGCGCCGTTCACTCATGGCGTAAGCCGCCGAGAGCGGGGAGAAGAGCACCAGAAACTCGGCGAAATTGTTGGGGTTGTCCAGAGTGGAGTACACGCGCCCGGGCACACCCACGTTCAGCTCCAAATCCGTAAAAGAGGCGCTGACGTCCACGCCTATGAAACGCTGGGCCACGGCGTAGAGGGAAGTGAGCATGACGGCGGCATAGATAAAGCCCATCAGCCTTCTGAGCTGTTCCCTGTCGGATATGCCTGTCACCGCGGCGTACATGAAAAGAAACGCCGCCGCGAAGAACATCAGTATCCTGACGCTGTCCGAGAGGTCGCTGGTAAAGCCGAGGCTGCCTATGCAGGCCAGGACAAACAGCAAAAAGGGCAGACCGAACTCGCGGGGGAACACCCGCCGGCGCGCGCCCGCCGCGGACATGAGGAAGGCCAGGGCAAACAACCCCGACGCTCCCAGTACGGCATAGGAGTTGGACCAGAGCTCGTGGGGGGCGATGAACATGACCAGAATAAAGCAGCCGAAGAGCACCTCGAAGCGCAGGAAATACGAGCCCGAGGCGGCGCAGACAAGGAAGCTGTGATGTGCTGCCGGGCGGAGGAAATCTATCACAGCCCCAAACAGACCGAGCAGCCAGCGCCACACGGCGTCTATTGCCCTGCAGACCAGGCTGTTGGAGTACCACAGCTCTATTTTGGGGCTGCGGCGCAGGAAGCGGACCACGGCGCTGTGCGGAAAGGCCCTTGAAAACGGGCGATATATGCCCCGAAGGAGGCGGAAAATCGCGGAGCAGAGCCACCATCCGTACAGGCGGCCGAGAATGCTGCCGCTAAGCATGCGAACTCACCCCGCTTTCCCGTGATATGGAGCGGGTCATTCGATTACCTCTATGCCGGATACGCGCAGATAAAGCTTGCAGTCCCCGAAGTACACGCTCATGGACTGGCCCACCGCGTAGAGCGTCCCGCCTATGGTGACGCCGTGGGCGCCCATGACGCCCTGTCCCTCGCACACCAGCGTGGCGGAGCAGTATCCGTCGCGCGCGAGCTGCACGACCTCGCCGTTGGCATCCGTGACGTAGGACTTGGAGTCGCCCACGCGCCACTCGGTCAGGGTGCCCAGGGTGACGTTGTTCTCGGAATCCCAGGCCTCGGCGCCCTCTTCGAGCTGCTCGACGGCGTAGTCCGCGGACTCCTCGCAGTACATGGTCAGGCGGATGCGTTCGGTGTTTGCCACCGTGCTGCTGGGGCCGAGAAAGCGGTAGCCCAGAAAGGCCGCGGCGGCCAGCACTATCAGTATTATCAGCAGGTCAACTATGTTTACCTTGCCGAACAGCCTGCCTTTTTCATCAATCATTGGGATTATACCTCCAGGTGTAATTATTGATAGGCACGGAAAACGTCCCATGCCAGTTTATTCAGGTCAAATTCCTCGTCGATCTTCCGGCCGGCGGCGGCGGAGAGCCGGGCTCTGAGGGCGTCGTCCTCCATTATCTCCAATATGGCCCGGGCAAAACCCTCCGTGTCCCCGTAGGGCACGACACGCCCGCAGACAATGTTGGTCTCGGCCAGGTCGCGGTTGCCGCCGACATCCGTGACGACCAGCGGCAGGGCGGCGTTCATGGCCTCGAGTATTGCGAAGCTCATGGCCTCGTTGCGGCTGCTGGTGTTCAGATACAGATCCGAGGCGCGGAGGATATCCGCGGTATCGCGGCGGAAGCCCGCCTGTATGACGATGCCGCCGAGGCCAAGTTCCTGTTTTTTGGCCGCCGTGGCCTCATAGCCCTCGCCGTCGCCGCATATCACGCAGCGGAAGGGCCTGTCGGTGAGCTCCCGGAGGCGGGCCAGGGAGTCGAGCAGGAAGTCCAAGCCCTTCTCCGGCGCGTATCTGGCGAAGATGGTGAGCATAAAATCGCCCTCGGCCACACCCAGGCCCATTCTGGCCGAAGTGTCACGCTCGCGGTTTACGGCGGGCTTGACCCCGTTGTATATCACCTCTATGCGCTCGGGGCAGACGCCATTTTCTATCATTATATCGCGCCCCTCCCGGCACACGGCTATTATCCGGTGGTTGCGCGGCGTGAAGATGCGGTTGAGCACGCGCCAGCGGAGGCCGGAACGTATGGTCAGGTGGTTGGTATAGACGACCCTGGGCGCGGGGTTGCGCCTAAGCGAGAGCAGGGCGATGATGTTCTCGCGCGGGTACTGGGCGTGTATGACCTCGATGCCGTTGGCCGAGCAGTATTCGGCCAGCTTCCCGGCAGCTCTCAGCGCGCCCGAGCGCCCGAGCTCCAGCCGGAGGGAGGGAATTTTCCAGGCTGCCATCTTCTCGCTGAGCTCGCCGGGGACGCAGTATGCGAAATGGCACTCGTGGCCGGCCTCGGTAAAAATCCGCACGAGGTTCTCCACGTATTTCTCTGTGCCGGCCTTGCCCGCGTAGTTGATGAGGTATAGTATTTTCATAGGGGGCCTCCAATAGTTGGGCTGTTGCTAAGTATATAATAAGCGCCGCCGGACGTCAAGAAATATGCACCGCCGGGGCCGTCCGCCATCGGCGCCAGGGTGGATTTTCACGCAGTGAGCGCGCACAAAGGCCACATATCAGTTGAAAAATGGCCGGGAATGTGCTAAACTGCCATTTTGAGGTGTTGAGTTTGACCGAGAGGATTTACTATACCGACGGACATACGGCGAGATTTGACGCCCGGGTGCTCTCCTGCGAGCCATGCGAAGGCGGATATGACGTCCGGCTGGACCGTACGGCCTTTTTCCCCGGCGGAGGCGGGCAGGAGGCGGATACCGGCACACTGGGCGGGCTGGGTATTATCGCCCTCACGGAGACCGCGGACGGCGGAATAGCCCATATATTGCCCGCGCCGCTGGAGACCGGGGCGGAGGTCGAGGGCATTCTCGACTGGGACTTGCGCTTTGGGCGCATGCAGTCCCATTCCGGGGAACACATAGTCTCCGGGACCGTCCACTCCCTGTACGGGTACGACAACGTGGGCTTTCACATGGGAGAGAGCGCGATGACGCTGGACTTTTCCGGCGAGCTCTCCGCCGGCGACATTGCAAAAGTTGAGCTGGAGGCAAACAGGGCCGTCTGGCGCAACGTGCCCGTGCGCACGCTCCTGCCATCTCCCGGGGAGCTGAATGGACTGGAGTTCAGGAGCAAGAAGGAGCTCAGCGGCCAGGTCAGGCTGGTTGAGATAGAGGGAGTGGATCTCTGCGCCTGCTGCGCGCCGCATGTGGCGCACACGGGAGAGGTGGGGAGCATAAAAATAATCGACGCCATGCGCCACCGCGGGGGGACGCGTCTCACGGTTCTCGCGGGGGAGGCGGCTTACCGCGATGGCGTTGAGGTATATGCTCAGAACTCCGGCATATCGGCTGTGCTCTCCGCCAAGCGACTTGAGACCGCTCCCGCCGTGAGGCGCCTGCTGGCCGAGAGGGCGGAGGAACACGCCGCACTGACAGCCCTGAAGAGAGAGCTGCTGAGAGTGAAGGCCGCCTCCCTGCGGCCGACGGAGGGGAATATCTGCATCTTTGAGCGGGATATGGACATGGTCACGCTGAGGGAACTGGTCAATGCCGGAATGGAACTGGCTGGGGGCGTCTGCGCGGCCTTCTGCGGAGAGGACGGGGACTACCGCTATATAATTGGCAGCAGGAGCGTGGACCTGCGGTCCGCGGCCGGCGATATAAACAGGGCCCTGTCCGGCAGAGGAGGCGGCTCCGGCAGCATGATACAGGGCTCCTGCGCGGCAAAGCGAGGGGAAATTGAGGACTATTTCGCCGTATAGCCGCGCAAATTCACAGATTATTGATAAATCAATGGCGTGCTGGTGCTAATATAAGGTCTGTAAAACAGTGCCCTCCGGGGCAGTTACCATATAACATTTCCAGCTGAAAGGTGAAGCTAAATGCGGGAAAAATTAGCAAGATTCATGGCGGGGCGGAACGGAAGCGACCAGTTGTCCCGCTTCGTGTCAGTTGTGGCCTGTATAGCGTTGGTTGTCTCGATGTTTCTGGACGCCGACGCCAGAATGGCCATCTGGTTCCTCGCCATTCTGGGCGTAATATATGTCTATTTCCGCGTTTTCTCACGCAACGTTTACAAGCGCAGGGCCGAGAATGAGAAGTATCTGCGCGCGACGGCCTCCATGCGGGGCTATTTCAGGGGGCTGAGGGAACGCTGGAGGCAGAGAAGGGATTACCGCTTCTTCCGCTGCCCTTCGTGCCGCACCCTGCTCCGCGTGCCGCGGGGAAAGGGCAAGATAAAGGTTGTATGCCGCAAATGCGGCACCTCTTTCATAAGGAACACCTGAGATGTTCGGCTACGTCATAGCAAACAGGGATATCATGACCGAGGAGCAGGTCGCCAGATACAGGGCCTGCTACTGCGGGCTCTGCCGCGCCCTGAAGGATAGGCACGGCACCGCGGCGCGCATGACCCTCAATTACGACATGACCTTTCTGGTCCTGCTGCTCTCGTCAATGTACGAGCCGGAGGAGGACAGCGGCTCGGAACGCTGCTTCATGCACCCCCTGACGATGCATGACTGGTGCTCCAGCCGCTTTACTGACTACGCTGCCGATATGACGGTGGCCCTGGCCTACCTGAACTTCCTGGACGACTGGCGCGACGAGAGGCGTCTGGTGCGCCGCATGGAGGCCGGGGCCCTGAGGGGCGCGTACGAGCGGGTAAAACAGCAGTATCCGGAGAAATGCGGGCGCATAGAGGACAGCCTGCGCGAGCTCTCCGAGCTGGAGGCCAGGGGAGAGACGGACCCGGACGCCGGGGCGCGCTGTTTCGGCAGGCTGTTGGGCGAGGTGTTCGATTATGGGCTGGACGAGCTCTGGGGCCAGAGGGTGAGACGCCTGGGCGAGGAGCTGGGCGAATTCATATATGTCATGGACGCGGTTGTCGATCTTCCGGAGGACAGCGCGCACGGGCGCTATAACCCGCTTAGCGAATACGCATCGGGGAAGAGCGAGGAGGAGCTCCGCGCCATGCTGACCATGCTCATAGGTGAGGCCGCCGCCCTATTCGAGCGCCTGCCGCTGGTCAGGGACGTGGACATCATGAGAAACATACTTTACTCCGGCGTATGGCTGAGATACAATATGGAGATGGAGAAAAGACACGAGAAGGAAGGGGGAGCAGCCGTTGAACCGTGACCCATATGGGGTGCTCGGAGTGTCGCGCGACGCTAGCGACGAGGAGATAAAAACGGCGTACCGCACCCTGGCGAAAAAATACCATCCGGACCGCAACCCGGGAAACAAGGCTGCGGCCGAGAAGATGAATGAGATAAACGCCGCCTATGACGCCATTAAGAGCGGCGAGGCGGATAAATACAGGAACGGCGGCGGCAGCGGAGGCTACGGTTATGGCTACGGCCAGCAGGGTGACCCCTGGAGCGCGTGGCAGCAGGCCTGGGGCGGAGGCTACCAGCAGCAGTATGAGCAATATGACCAGAGCGAGCGCACCGAATACCGGGCGGCGGAGAACTACATCAGGGCCGGGCATTTCAGCGAGGCGTTCACGGCGCTCTCTGCCGTGCCCGCTGCAGAGCGGGATGCGCGCTGGTACTATCTGGCCGCCATCGCTAACTCCGGCATGGGCAACAGGATAACGGCCATGGAATACGCCCAGAGGGCGGTGCAGATGGAGCCCGGCAACAGCGAATACCAGAGCCTGCTCGATGAACTGCAGTATGGCGGGACCGTATATTCAAATTACAGGTCCGGGTTCCCCGCCGGCAGCGGCAACATGAACAGGATATGCCTCGGGCTCTGCGCCGCGCAGGTGTGCATGAGCTTTTGCCGGATGCCGTATTGCTGGATATGAAAAATCTGGAGGAATTCTTCGGGAGGTATCCCCGGTGCGCGCTGGCCTTTTCCGGCGGCACTGATTCCGCGCTGCTGCTGTACGAGGCCGGCAGGCTGGGGGCCGACGTCAGGGCCTATTTTGTCAAAGGCCCGTTTCAGCCGCGCTTTGAGCTGGAGGACGCGGAGCGCCTGGCGCGCGAGCTGGGGGCGGGTCTGAGCGTTATAGACTGCGATGTGCTTGCTCTGCCGGAGGTGGCCGCCAATGGGCCCGACCGCTGCTATCACTGCAAGAGGGCCATCTTCTCCCTGATTTTTGAGCGCGCGGCAATGGACGGGTACCCGGTGGTGATTGACGGCACCAACGCCTCAGACGACGTCGCGGACAGGCCCGGTATGAGGGCCATATCCGAGCTGGGCGTACTCTCCCCGCTCAGGCTCTGCGGCATCACAAAGGCACAGGTGAGGGAGCTCTCGCGAAAAGCTGGGCTGTTCACCGCGGAGAAGCCGTCATACGCCTGCCTGGCCACGCGCGTGCCCACCGGTACGGAGATAACGCGCGCCGCGCTTGAGCGGGTTGAGCGGGCTGAGGACGCGCTCAGGGAGCTGGGATTTTCCGACCTGCGCGTGAGGCTTGAGGGCGCATCGGCCAGGCTTGAGCTGCCGGAGGGACAGCTTGCGGAGGCGTTTGCGCGCCGCGGCGAGATCATTGACGCGTTGGGACGGCATTTCATACATGTCTCCCTGGATTTGAGCGGGAGGAAGAATACGGACTGAGACCGCAGCGCCTACGGACTGTCTCAGGATACCGGCTATGCCAAGCGCCGGCCCGGCCGGGCCGGCGCTTATTTGTGCGATATGGGGGGACAACAGGGTGAAAAAGGCAGTGCTTATTCCGGATTCCTTTAAGGGGACCATGTCATCTGTCAGAATCTGCGAGCTGATGAGAGACAGCATAGAGCGGATATTCCCACAGTGTGAGGTCAAAGCCATACCGGTGGCCGATGGCGGAGAGGGGAGCGTGGAGGCTTTCCTGTCCGCCCTGGGAGGCGAGCGGGTGACCCTGCAGGTCAAAGGGCCGTGGTTCGAGGACGCGGAGGCCTGTTACGGGCTGGTGGACGGCGGAAAGACGGCGGTCATAGAGATGGCGGCTGCGGCGGGCCTGCCGATGGCCGGAGAGCGGCGCGACCCCTCCGCCACCACGACCTACGGGGTGGGGCAGCTTATGCTGGACGCCGCGCGGCGCGGCGCGGACAAACTGGTCGTGGGCCTCGGCGGCAGCGCGACCAACGACGGCGGCTGCGGAGCGGCAGCGGCGGCGGGCGTGAGGTTTTACAACGCTGCAGGGGAGGCTTTCATCCCGGTGGGCAGGACGCTGGGGGATATAGAGGCAATAGACGCATCCGGACTCGACCCGGCGCTCTCGGCCGTGGATATCGTGGCCATGTGCGATATAGACAATCCGATGTATGGACCCAGGGGCGCCGCGCATATATTTGGGCCGCAGAAGGGAGCCGGGGAGGATGTGGTCAGGGCTCTGGACGGTGGATTGAGGCACCTGGACGGAATTATACGGCGGGACCTGGGGGCGGATGTGGCCGGCATTCCGGGTTCCGGGGCCGCCGGGGCCATGGGCGCGGGCATGCTGGCCTTTTTCGGGGCCAGAATGCAGATGGGCATTGAGGCCGTGCTCGATACGGTGGGCTTTGACAGCGCGATTGAGGACGCGGACGTGGTCTTTACGGGAGAGGGAAAGCTCGACTCCCAGAGCCTGCGTGGGAAGGTCGTCATAGGTGTGGCGAGGCGGGCCGCCAGACAGCGCAAGCCCGTGATAGCCATAGTTGGCGGCGCGGACTATGACGTGGACGGGGCGTACGGAGAGGGCGTGAGCGCCATATTCACCATAAACAGGCTGCCCCAGGACTTCTCGCTGCTGAAGGGGCGATCGGAAGAGAATCTGGTATTTGCATTTGAGAATGTGCTTCGCGCCCTGCGAACCGCCGGAATGTGAGGGGATTTCATGAGGCCGTTGATAGCCATAACCATGGGTGATCCCGCCGGCGTGGGGCCGGAGATAACGGTAAAGGCACTGTCCAGGCCAGAGATATACTCCCGCTGCCGGCCGCTCGTGATAGGTTCCCCGGCCGCGATAGAGAGGGCTTTCGGATATATCGGCAGGCCGGACGGCCGGGTGAGGGCGGTGAACTCTCCCGGCGAGGCCGTGTTTGAGCAGGGTGTAATTGACGTACTGGACCCCGGGATCGGCCCGGCCGGGGCATTCGTGCCGGGGCGGATATGCGCCGAGACGGGCGAGGCCGCGTTCAGGTGTGTGGTCAGGGCCATAGAGCTGGCCAGCGCCGGGGAGGTGGACGCCACGGTGACAAACCCGATAAGCAAAGAGGCGATAAACCTGGCCGGGCACAGCTTTTCGGGGCACACGGAGATATACGCGCACCACACTCACACGGATAAGTACGCGATGATGCTGGTGCATGGGAACATGCGCGTGATACATGTCTCCACCCACGTCCCGCTGAGCGAGGCCTGCGCCCTTGTCAGGAAGGAGCGCGTACTGGATTGCATCCGCCTGGCGGACGCGGCCTGCCGCGCCCTGGGGATAGCGCGGCCGCGCATTGGGGTGGCGGGGCTCAATCCGCACGGCGGGGAGGGGGGCCTTTTCGGCCGTGAAGAGCTGGAGGAGATAGCTCCGGCGGTGGAGGCGGCCAGAGCGGCCGGACTGGACGCCGTGGGACCGATATCTCCGGATACGATATTTCCGCGCCTGAGAGGCGGACTCTTTGACGTTGTGGTGGCCATGTACCACGATCAGGGGCACATACCGATGAAGCTTGCCGGATTCGTATATGACGGGAAAACGGGTGACTGGGGGGCCGTGGCGGGCGTGAACATAACCTGCGGGCTGCCCATAATACGCGTCAGCGTCGACCACGGCATCGCCAACGGGCACGCCGGACGCGGAACTGCCAGTGAGATGAGCCTGGTGAACGCCATAAGCTGCGCGGCGCATCTCGCCGGATATGGAGGGGAGAGAGTATGGACAGATATCTGATAATAGCGGATGACTTTACCGGGGCAAACGACACAGGGGTACAGCTCAAGCGCCGGGGGCTGCGCACAAGCGTGGTTTTCGCCGGCAGGAAGCCCCCCGTGGACGACGGCTGCGTGGTGGTGGACACGGAGAGCCGCGGCGTTACCGCGGAGGAGGCGGCCGAGGCTGTGCGGCTGGCCTGCGGCGAATTGAATTTTGACGACTATAAATACGTTATCAAAAAAGTCGACTCTACGCTCCGGGGCAATATAGCCGCGGAGGTAGCGGTGCTTGACGAGGCCTACAGGCCGGAGCTGGTGGTGTTTTGCCCGGCCCTGCCCGCCATGGGCCGCACCACCGAGGACGGGATACACCGCCTGAAGAGAGTGCCGCTGACACAGACCGAGCTGGCGGCCGACCCGAAGAACCCTGTGCGCGAGGACAACATCACAAGGCTGCTCTCCGGCGCATACGGCGAACAGGTGAGGCACATACCCCTAAATCAGGTCCGTACGGGCTTTGACCTCTCCGGCGGCAGGGTGTTTACATTCGACGCCGTGACCGACGAGGACATGCGGCTTGTGATAGCCGGCGCATTGGGCACCGGGAGGCGGGTACTCTGGATAGGCGCTTCCGCCCTGGCGGACAATATAATGGAGCTGGAGCGCAGGACGGCCCCGGTGCTCGGAGTTATAGCCAGTGTGAGCGATGTCACCGGCGGGCAGGTGCGCTCGGCCGAGGCGGCGGGGGTCAGGACCGTGGTCGTGCCCTTCCATGAGCTCCTCTCCGGCGGCAAGTCCCCCGAGAACTATATCAGGGAGGCGGCGGACAGCCTGCTCTCCGGCAGGGACACGATGCTCGTCAGCAGCAGTACGCTGAGCCGCGGAGAACTTGACGCCTCCAGGGCTGAGGGGGAGCGGCAGGGCATGACCCTGGCCGAGGTCAGCGACTATGTGCGCTACACCATGGGGGACATGGCTGCGCAGGTGCTGGGACAGTGCGAGTTGTCGGGCGTGTTTGTCACCGGGGGCGACACCGCCCTTGGGCTGCTGGAGAGCCTGGGGGCCGCCGGCTCGGAGATACTCTCCGAAGTGAGCGTGGGCATACCCATGATGCGGCTCATAGGCGGCAGGGCCGAGGGCGTAAAGATGGTGACAAAGGCCGGCGCCTTCGGAAGCCCGGACGCCATTAAGCACGCGTTCCGGAAGCTGAAGGATGAGAGCGGAGAATTCGGCAGATGAGGCCGAATTGTATTGACCATTGCTGTCCGCTCTGTTAAACTGACAAAAAGGCTGGTTGAAGCAGGGACCGCCCCCGGCCGGGGGCGGTCCCGCGGTATGAAACATGAGGTGTTCTGAGTGAAAAAGAAAGTAGTACTGGAAATTCTGAAGGACGTTGAGGCCGGCCGGCTCTCTGCCGACGAGGCCCTTACCAAGCTCAAACTGGAGCCCATAGAGGAGCTGGGGTTCGCCAGGGTGGACCTGCACCGCGAGCTGAGGCAGGGCGCCGCGGAGGTCATCTACGGCGCCGGTAAAACCCCCGAGCAGATATCCAGGATAATCGGCTCGCTCATGGGCAGCGGCGTGCCGACCGTGCTGACCACCAGGATGTCACAGGAGGCGGCGGATTACTGCGCCAAGGAACATGAGCTGAGATATGACCCGGTGTCACGTGTGGGGATAGCCGGCGAGATGCCGGAGCCCGACGGGGCGGGCACCATAGTTGTGGCGACGGGGGGCACTACCGACATCCCGGTTGCCGAGGAGGCCGCCCTTACCGCCGAGGCCCTTGGAAACCGCGTAAAGCGGCTGTACGACGTGGGGGTTTCGGGCATACACCGCCTACTGGAACACGCCGAGGACATCGCCACGGCCCGCTGCATAGTGGCCGTGGCCGGCATGGAGGGCGCCCTCCCCAGCGTCATAGGCGGCCTGGCGGACTGCCCGGTGATAGCCGTGCCGACAAGCGTGGGCTATGGCGCGGCCTTCGG
>CALWYN010000099.1 GCA_944385755.1 uncultured Oscillospiraceae bacterium | reverse complement strand
GAGCTCTGCGGCGTCTCGGACGCGGCGGTGAAGAGCGAGGTGGAGCGCCGCAGAAGGCGGCGTTCGGCCGCCGAGCGCCGTACGCTCGAGCGCGAGCAGCGCCCCGCGCGCGCCGCGCAGCCGCAGGTGAAGGGCATAGTGTACAAAAACCCGCGCTCCGCCGCGGCGGAGGAGGGCCTGATCCGCCTGATATGTTTGGACCCGGCGCTGTTCAGGTATCTGGACGGTCCCAATGAGGAGGACTTCTCCTCGCCTGAGCTGTGGCGGATATTCTCCGCGCTGCGCAGGCGGATATCGGAGGGCGAGAGCCTGTCCCCGGCGGCCATGAGCGGGGAGCTGAGCCCGGATGAGCTGAGCCTCATGACGGGCATAATGCAGAAGCCGGAGTCGGCCGCCAACGGCGCGCGGGCCCTGGCCGACTACATAGGAATAATGCGGGCCGAGCGCAGCGCCCCTCCGCCCTCTGAGGAGGGCGTCATGGAGATGTGGGAGCGCATGAAGAAAGAAAAAAGGGGTTAAGAAGAGCATGGACGAGACCAAAAAGAAGGTAAACACGGCAGCTTCCGCCGAACACGCACCCAAGAAGAAAAAAACTGCCCCCAAGCCTGCGGAGCAGCCGGCGGAGCCCATGGATCCGGAGGCGGCGGCCAGGCTCAAGGAGGAAAAGCTGAACGCCCTGGTGGAAAAGGGCAAGAAGGTCGGCAAACTCACCAGCAAGGAGCTGATGGACACCCTGGACGACCTCAAGCTCGAGCCGGAGGAGCTGGATAAATTTTACGACAAGCTGGAGGACCTGGGGATAGACACCGCCGGGGAGGATATAATCCCGCCGCTGGACGATGAGGTGCTGCCCGCGCTCGAGGAACTTCAGGAGATCGAGGAGGTCACCGAAGAGGAGATAGCCGACACGGAGAGCTATGTGGACACCTTCTCCACCGACGACCCTGTGCGCATGTACCTCAAGGAGATAGGCAAGGTCCCCCTGCTCACGCCGGATGAGGAGCAGGACCTGGCCAAGCGGATGGCCGACGGCGACGAGGAGGCCAAGCGCCGCATGGCGGAGGCCAATCTGCGCCTGGTGGTCTCCATAGCCAAACGCTACGTGGGGCGCGGAATGCTCTTCCTCGACCTGATACAGGAGGGCAATCTCGGCCTGATAAAGGCCGTGGACAAGTTCGACTACACCAAGGGCTACAAGTTTTCGACCTATGCCACCTGGTGGATACGCCAGGCGATAACCCGCGCGATAGCCGACCAGGCGAGGACCATACGCATCCCCGTCCACATGGTGGAGACGATAAACAAGGTCATACGCGTCTCCCGCCAGCTCCTGCAGGAGCTGGGGCACGACCCCAGCGCGGAGGAGATAGCCGAGGAGATGGGCATGCCGGTGGACAAGGTGCGCGATATACTGAAGATAGCCCAGGAGCCCGTCAGCCTGGAGACGCCGATAGGCGAGGAGGAGGACAGCCACCTTGGGGACTTCATCCCGGACGAGGACGCCTCCGAGCCCAGCGAGGCCGCCAGCTTTTCGCTGCTCAAAGAGCAGCTGATGACCGTGCTCGACACCCTGACCCCCAGGGAGAAGAAGGTGCTTGAGCTGCGCTTCGGCATAGTGGACGGGCGCACGAGGACGCTCGAGGAGGTCGGCAAGGAGTTCAACGTCACGCGCGAGCGCATCCGGCAGATAGAGGCCAAGGCCCTGCGCAAGCTCCGCCACCCCAGCCGCTCCAAAAAGCTGAGAGATTTCCTGAACTGAGAGGTACGCTGCCCAATATGCCGTTTACTGAAGATACTCTGGATTTTCTCGCACTGAACCGGGTCATGAATTCCCGGGAGTGGTTCCATGAACACCGCGCCGAGTACGAAAAACTGGTGGTGGAGCCGATGGCCGACCTGGTGCTGGAGCTCGCGCCGGCCATGGCTGAGATAGACCCGGCGATAGTCTGCATCCCCCGTGTGGGGAAGAGCATCTCGCGCATCTGGCGCGACACGAGGCGCGGGCCCGGGCTGCCCATCTACCGGGATGTCATGTGGATAACGCTGCTGAGAGAGAAATACATCGGCCTGCCCGGTTACTGGCTTGAGTTTTCCCCCAGGGCCCTGCGCTGGGGCTGCGGCTGGTATCAGACGCCGCCCGAGGTGATGGAGGCCGCCAGGGAGCTTATCCTGGCCGGTGACGTCTCCTGGGAGGCCGCGAAAAAAGCCGCCGGGCAGAACCGGGGCTTTGTGCTAGAAAACGAGATGTACAAGCGCACGCGCCATCCGGACGCTCCCGCGGAGGAGCGCATGTGGCTCGACCAGAAGAGCCTCTGCCTGACGCACGATGAGCCGGAGGTCACGCTGCTGTATTCGCCGCGGCTCGCGGAGCGGATAGCGGGGGATTTCAGGGCGATAGCGCCGGTGTACAGGTTCTTTATCAGGGCCTGGGAGCGCGCTCCGAAAGGATAAAAACAGTTTCGCCGGGGAGGCATCTCCCCGGCGAATTCCTTATGGGGCATTTTCCCCAAGGCCCATTTTCAGAGGTCGCGCTCCTCAAAGGCGCAGATGCTGCCGCGCAGGCCGAGCGCGACGGATACTGTGGCGGCAGCGGGGAAGATGAGCAGCGACCATATCATGTCCGCGCTGAGCAGCTCTGCGAGCAGCGTGAGGAGGAAGAGCATGAGCATGAGGACAAGCAAGACCGCGGCGCACGCCAGTTTACCCCGCCCGCCCGGGCCATATTTGAAGTCAAAGCAGAGCGTTACGCCAATAAGCGTCAGAAACAGGCAGTAAATCACGGCGCCCGACAGCAGAGCCACCCGCACCGTCTCACCCGTCAGCAGGGACAGCGCAGAGCACAGCAGCGAGGCCGCGAGGCCGGCCGCCGCCTCGGTTATGTAGCTGAAAATGACAAACTGCCGGCGCGAGACGGGCATGGTGAGCAGCCAGCGCCCCTGTGACGCGCCGTCCCGGCCGCCTATTATGACGGCAACCGCGAGTACCCCGGCGAGGCCCCCGAAGGACGTATTCCGAAAAAGAAACCCCACCGCCGCGGCCGCGGCAAAAACCGGCAGCAGCCCGGGCAGCCTCCTCCTGAGCGTTATCAGGTTGTAGACGAACAGCGCCCTCACTCTCTCACCCCGTTCAGCGGTTGCAGAATTCCTCTTTTCCGTATATCCCCATCGCAGGCCGCGGTTGGGGCAGCACCGCGTCCTGCCGCCGCGCCAGTGTTGTCGTAGGGGGGCGGGCGAGGACGCCCGCCCCTACGGCGCCTGTGGGACGCCACGAGAGCGGGAAGGCGCGTCGGAGACACCGCACTCTGCAAAGTTTTTAAAAATGTG
>CALWYN010000098.1 GCA_944385755.1 uncultured Oscillospiraceae bacterium | reverse complement strand
GACCCGCCTGAGTTCGCGGGAGCGGCTCTCCGCGGTGGCTATCAGCTCGCTGCTCTTGGCCTGCGACACACGCACTATCTCCTGCTCGTCTATCAGCTGGCGCGCTCTCTCCTCCGCCGCGCGGCGCAGGCTCTCCGCCTCGCGCTTGGCGTTGCCTATGAACTCATCGCGCGCGGCCACGAGCCTCTTGGCCTCGGAGAGCTCCACGGGCAGCTGGGCCTTTATCTCCTCAATCAGCTTCAGGGCCTTTTCGCGCTCGACAATGCACTTGTCGTTGCCCAGCGGCACGCCCCAGGCCTCCGAAACCATCGTATAGAGCATGTCTATGAGCTCCATGACCTCGTTGTCCATGTTATCTCCCCCTTTGTCTGGCTCTGTTCTCCAGGTCCTCTATGACTTCAAACGGGACAAAGCCGGAAAGATCCGCCCCGTATGAGGCCAGCTCCCTCACCATCGAGGAGCTGAGGAATGTGTACTTCTCGCTCGAGGTGAGAAACATGGTCTCGAGCGCAGGGTTGATCGACTTGTTTATCTGTGCCATCTGAAATTCGTTTTCGAAGTCAGTGCTGGCCCTGAGCCCCTTGACTATAACCGGCTCGTCGAATTTGCGCGCGTACTCCGCCAGGAGCCCGTCGTACGCCTCAACGGACACGTTCCCGAATCTGGAGACCACCCTGCCTATCTGATTCACCCGCTCGTCTATTGTGAACATCGGCGAGGGCTTGCTGGCGTTGTACATCACCAGAACAACCACCTCGTCAAAGATGCGCGAGGTGCGCCTTATGATATTCAGGTGCCCGAGTGTTATCGGGTCAAAGCTGCCGGGGCAAATTGCTGTTCTCATCCGTCCTGTTTCCTTCTGATGATAGTTATTTTGACCTTGCCATAGCGCCTCTCCAGCTCCGTGAAGCAGCCCTCCGGCGGCGCGGGAAGCGCGGTTTCGCGCCTGCTTTCGCAGACAATTATACCACCTGCAGCCAATAAGTCAACATTTTCAGCGATTTCAAGCGCCTTTTCGAGCAGCCCGGAATCATAAGGCGGGTCTAAAAAGATGACATCAAACTTCCCCAGTCCCCGCATGGCCGACAGGGCGTCGCCCTGGATCACACGCCCTTCAAATCCGCAGGCGGACAGGTTCTCCCTCACCAGGCGGACCGCCGCGCTGCTGGCGTCCACAAACACAGCCTCAGCCGCGCCGCGCGACAGGGCCTCGATCCCCAGCTGACCGGTCCCGGCGAAGAGGTCGAGCACCCTCGCCCCCTCCAGCTCAAACTGCAGTATGTTGAACACGGCCTCTTTGACCATATCCGTAGTGGGCCTTATGTCCATGCCCTTCGGCTCGCGGAGTTTCCTGCCTCTGGCCTTTCCGGTAATGACACGCAAGGTGCCTCACTCCTCTCCGTGATAGTGGCGGTACACCGCCTCCGCCGTGTTTCTGGGCACCGCGGCGCACAGCTCGTCCATCGTCGCGGCCTTTATCGCCTTTATACTCCCGAAGGCCCTGAGCAGCTCCGCCTTGCGGGCGGCGCCCACGCCCTTGATATCGTCCAGCTCTGAGTGCAGCTTTGCCGAGCGCAGCGAACGCTGGTACTCTATTGCGAAGCGGTGCGTCTCCTCCTGTATCGTGCCTATGAGGGCGAACACCGCCGGGTTGCCGGATATGCCTATCTCCCGTCCCTCCGGCGTCTCCAGCGCCCGGGTGCGGTGCCGCTCGTCCTTCACCATCCCGAACACCGGCAGCGATATGCCAAGGGATAGCGCCACGTCCCTCGCGGCCGCCGCGTGAACGGCCCCGCCGTCTATCAGCAGCAGGTCCGGCAGAGGGGCGAACTTCTCATCCCCGTCCAGGTACCTTCTCAGCCTGCGCTCCACGGCCTCGCGCATCGAGCCGTAGTCGTCCTGGGCCCTTATCTCCTTCATCCGGAACTTTCTGTAGTCCCGCTTCAGCGGCCTCCCCCGCACGAACACGGTCATGGCCGCCACTATGCCCTCGTCACCCAGATTGGAGACGTCAAAGGCCTCGATCCTCTCCGGAGGGGCGTCCAGGCCCAGCGTCCTCTGCAGCCACTCAAGGGTCTTGAGCGTTTTCTGGGCGGAGCTGGCGGCCCTCTCACCCTCCTCGCGGGCGTTGGTCACCGCGCTCTCCACCAGCCTCAGCCTGTCCCCGCGCTTCGGGGTCTCCACGCTCACTTTCCGGCCCGCCTCCTCAGAGAACAGGCGCGAGAGGTCCCCGGCGTCCTCCGTCTCCACCGGGAGCAGTATGAACTTGGGCCAGGCGCCCCTCTGCGAGTAGTACTGCCGGACCAGCCCGGACACCGCCTCGGCGTCGTCCTCCAGCGGCTCGTCCATGAGCTCAAAGTCCTTGCCGGCCAGGTCGCCGCCGACAAAGTGCAGCACGGAAAAGCAGCTGCGGGCCCCGCGGTAGAACCCCACGGCGTCCGTGTCCGCATATACGGCGGATATCACGCGCTGCCTGTTTCCCAGGCCCTCGACGGCCCTTATCCTGTCGCGCAGCACTGCCGCGGCCTCAAACCGCATCTCCTCCGCCGCGCTCTCCATCTGCGCCGTCAGTTTGGCCGTCAGCTCCTTTGTCCTCCCGGATAGGATGAGTTCCGCCTCGCCTATCGCCCTTCTGTACTCCTCCTGGCTGAGGGTGCTCAGGCACCAGCCGGCGCAGGCGCCCATGTGGTAGTTCAGGCAGGGCCTCTCCTTGCCTATGTCCCTCGGGAACCGCCGCGAGCAGGTCGGCAGCTTCAGCGCCTTGCACACCGTGTCGATTATGTCCTTGGTCTGCGCCCTGCCCCCAAACGGCCCGAAATACTTCGCGCCGTCCTTGGCCGTTTTGTTTGAGAGCGAAAACGTGGGGTACTCACGTGTGACATCCAGCCTGATGAAGGGATAGCCCTTGTCGTCCTTCAGCAGGATGTTATAGTGCGGCCTGTGCCGCTTTATCAGCGAGTTCTCCAGCACCAGCGCCTCGAACTCGCTCCCCACGACGATGACGTCGAAATCCGCCACCTTTGCCACCATTGCCGCGACCTTCGGCAGGTGTTCGCCGCGGAAATAGCTGGAGACGCGATTTTTCAGCGCCTTGGCCTTTCCGACGTATATCACCTCGCCGCGCGCGTCCTTCATGATGTAGACGCCCGGCAGCAGCGGCAGGGCGTTCGCCTTTTCACGCAGCTCCGTCAGCAATTTTGGCCTTTTCCTTTCTGTCGTTGTACACGCACCAGAGGCTTATCGCCCCTATCACCACGGCCCCGCCGCAGAGCGCGAACACGCCCGGCCGCTCCCCGTCGAATATGAGCACCCAGACGGGATTCAACAGGGGCTCAATGGCCCCCAGCAGCGAGCAGGCCAGCGGCGGGCAGTACTCCGAGGCCCGCGCCAGCAGCACATAGGGTATGCCCAGCTGCAGGGTGCCCAGCGCCGTTATCACCGCGGCCGAGGTGAGGTTGAATTCCGGCCCCTCGGCTATTATGAAGGGCAGGGATATGAGCGCGGTGAGCGCGTTCGCGTTGGCTATCGAGCTCATGCGCACTCCCTCGTCCGTCCCCTCCAGGCTCATGTAATAGCAGGCGAAGGACATTCCCGCGCACACGCCGAGCACATTGCCCAGCATGTGGCCGGCCTCCAGCTGGTCAAAGAAGAAGAGCGAGATCCCCACCAGCGTAACGGCCACCGTTATTATGTCCGCCTTTGCCGCCCTCTTCCCGCGGAACAGGGCCGAAAATACGACGATGAACACGGGCGAGGTAAACTGCAGCACTATGGCGTTGGCCGCGGTAGTCAGCTTGTTCGCGGCCACAAAGAGAGTAAAGGTGGCGCAAAGCGCCAAGCCGCTCAACGCGCTGCGCCTGTTCAGCGTATACGGCATCCTGCGTATGAGCATATAGGCCACGACCACCAGGCCGGCTATCAGGCTTCTCAGCCCGGCTATGGGCATCGGCCCCCAGTCCAGCAGCTTTATGAATATGCCTCCGGTGCTCCACATCGCCGCGCAGAGCAGCACCCCGAATATCGCCCTGCGCCTCTGTACGGTTGTGTCCTGCACTGAAACTCCCCCCATGAGACTAATAAAAAAGGGGCCTGTACGACGCATCGCACATGCCCCCGCCAGTTATCTGCGCGGTTTACTCGGAGAAATTCGAGTCAATGAGCTCGGACAGCGTGGCTATCGCCGCGCTCTCGTCAACGCCGTCGGCCACGATGTTCACCGCCGTGCCCTTGACGATTCCGAGGGACAGCACACCCAGAAGGCTCTTGGCATTCACGCGGCGGTCGTCCTTTTCGATCCAGATGCTGCTCTTGAACTCATTGGCCTTTTGAATGAAAAAGGTCGCAGGCCTCGCGTGGAGACCCACCTGGTTGTTTATGACTACCTCTTTGGATATCACTCAAGCCACTCCTTCCACAACCCCGGCCTGTGAGCTTTTCAGGCCTTTTACGCATATAGGATACCAAATTTCACGCCCAACGTCAACTGATTTTACCCGATTTGTTGAAATCCACAATCGCCAAGGCGGCGCACTGTCAGGTTTACTTCAGTTCCACAACAGTTACGCCGGTCTCTCCCTCGCCATAACGCCCCAGGCGGAAGCTCTTAACCGCCCTGTTGCGCTTGAGCGCAAGCTGTACGGCCTGACGCAGCGCACCTGTGCCCTTTCCGTGGATTATCGTCACTGTGTGCAATTTCCCCATCACCGCGGAATCAATGTACCGCTCCAGCACGGGCACCGCCTCCAATGTCTCCATGCCCCGCAGGTCCAGCTCCGCCGGCACCGGCGCGGCCCTCAGCGGCGCCGCGCCCGCGGCAGGCCTCGCCGCGGCCTTTTTCTTCTGCGGCTCGGTGACGCGCACCTCGTCCTGTCTGGCGGACATGCGCATGCTGCCCGCCTGGAGCACCAGCGTCCCGTCCCGGCCTATCTCCGTGACGGTGGCCTTTACGCCGCCCATGGAGAGTATCTCCACGGTGTCCCCGGCCTCTGCCGGCCTTAAGGGCCCCCTCTTCTCCTCCGGCATCGCCGGCCTCTCTGTGAACTTCTCCTCGGCCTCGTTCAGTTTGCGCCGGAGCTCGGCCCGCGCCTCGTTTGCCGAGCGGTGGTCCTCCTCGTCGTTCAGCCTGGAGCGCATCTCGTCTATCTCGGCGAAGGCCGCCTCCGCCGTCTCCCTGGCCTCGGCGATTATGCGCTCGGCGTCCCTCCGGGCCTTCAGCTCGGCCTTCTCCAGGCGCAGCGTCAGTTCCACGCGCAGCTTTGCGGACTCCTTTCTGTTCTCCTCGGCCTCACGCAGCTTGCGCTGCTCCTCCTCGCGGTCGCGCTCGAGCGCCTGCCTCACCTGCTCCAGCTTCTCTATCGTCGCCTCGAAGCTCGCGCTCTCCACGCCGACGCGGGACCTGGCGTCGGCGATTGTCTCCTCCGGCAGGCCCAGCCGCTGGGAAATTGCGAAGGCGTTGGACTTGCCCGGTATGCCCACCAGCAGCCTGTATGTCGGCCTGAGCGTGGCCACGTCGAACTCGCACGAGGCGTTCATGACGCCCTTCGCGCTCGTGGCGTACACCTTCAGCTCCGCGTAATGAGTCGTGGCGGCTATGAGCGCCCCGTTGGCCCTTGCGTACTCTATCACGGCTATAGCCAGCGCCGCGCCCTCTGTGGGGTCGGTGCCGGCCCCGAGCTCGTCAAAGAGTATGAGCGTATTGTCCCCACACTCCTCAAGTATGCGGACTATGTTCGTCATGTGCGAGGAGAAAGTCGAGAGGCTCTGTTCTATGCTCTGCTCGTCGCCTATGTCGGCCAGCACGGCGGAGAGCACGGGCACGGCGCTCCCGTCCGCCGCCGGTATGTGCAGCCCGCACGCGGCCATGACGCAGAACAGCCCTATCGTCTTGAGCGTCACGGTCTTGCCGCCGGTGTTGGGCCCCGTTATGACCAGCGTGTCGTAGTCCCCGCCCAGCGCCAGGTCTATCGGCACAGCCGTGTCCCTCGGCAGCAGCGGGTGCCTCGCACGCCTGAGCCTTATCTCCCTCTCCGAGAGCTCGGGTTCCACCGCGTCCAGCGCGTAGCTCAGCTTCGCCTTGGCGAATATGAGGTCGAGCTGCACCAGTATGCCGAAGTCGCGCGAAATGTCCTCCGCGTGTTCGGCGCAGTCCGCCGAGAGCTCGGCGAGTATGCGCTCGATCTCCGCTTTCTCCCTGGCGCGGAGCTCGCGCAGCTCGTTGTTCGCCTTTACCGCCGCCATGGGCTCTATGAACAGCGTGGCCCCGGAGCTGGACACGTCGTGCACCAGCCCGGGCACCGCCGACTTGAACTCGGCCTTGACCGGCACGACATAGCGTTCCGACCTGGTCGTGATTATGGGGTCCTGCAGGGCCTTCGCGTAGCTCGGCGACGAGATTATCTTCTGCAGAGCCTCGCGCACCCTGGCCGAGGCCGCGCGGATTAGCCGCCTTATCGACGCCAGCTCGCTGCTGGCCGCGTCCGCCAGCTCGTCCTCGCCCGCTATGGAGGAGCTTATCTTGTCCTCAAGGAAGCGGTTTGCCTGCAGCGAATTGAAGAGGTAGTCGATGCAGCTCTTCTCCCCCCTGGCGTCGCCCGAGGCGTAGGACCTCGCCAGTCTGGCCGCGGAGAGCACCCCCGCTATCTCCGTGAGCTCGCGTATATTCAGCACGCCGCCCATGTCCGCGCGCTGCAGGCTCGCCCTAACGTCCTTCACCCCGGAGAAGGAGGGGCTGCCCCTCGTCACCATCATCGAGCGCGCCGCGCTCGTCTCCGACAGGCGCTTTTTCACCTCCGCCGCGTCCGTGGACGGGGCCAGGGCCAGCGCGCGCTCCTTGGCCGAGTCGCTCACCGCCCTCTGGGCCAGCTGCTCCAGAATGGCCGGCAGCTCCAGCGTGGCGCAGGATTTCTCATATTGCGTCATCTTGGGTATCCCTCAGTTTTTTATAATAGTCCAGGCTTCTGAACGGCCTGTCAAGCTGATACAGCGTATACGCCTCGCAGACCGAGGCCAGCGCGGCCTCCGCCGCGTCGTCTATCTGAAACGCGAAGAGCTTCCTGGGCTCCGCGTCCACTATATACCTCATGGCGTCGAGCACCGACCTGTCCACCGGCAGGCCGCCCGGCCTCGGGCAGTCGTCACAGTATAGCTCGCCGTGCGCCGGGACTATGGCGCCGGACAGCACGTCCGTCCTCCCGCAGGAGGCGCAGGCCCCCAGTTCCGGCCTGTATCCGGCTATGCACATCAGCCTGAGCTCGAACACCGCCTTCACCACGTCCCTCGCCGCCATGTGGTTGGAGAGGGCGTACAGGCAGTTGAGTCCCAGCTGCAGCATCTCCGGCTCCGGGCAGTCCTCGTCAGACACGGCCTCCAGCAGCTCGCAGATATAGCCCGCGAGGGCCAGGCGCTTTATGTCCTCCCTTAGCGGCCTGAATGCCTCGATGCTCTCCGCCTCGTTCACCGTCCACATGCCCCGGTTGCCAAAGAGCGTGAATTCGGAATAGCCGTAAAGCTGCGTTGCGGCGGACAGCTT
>CALWYN010000097.1 GCA_944385755.1 uncultured Oscillospiraceae bacterium | reverse complement strand
CTGCTCGCCGGGATGATAGAAAACTGCTTTGACCCGCGGCATGTCCTGGCGGTGACGGGCGGGCGGGAGGCCAATTCCGCCCTGCTGGACCTGCGCTATGACCACATATTCTTCACCGGGGGCGGCGCCGTGGGGCGGGAGGTCCTCCGCCGCGCGGCGGAAAACCTGACGCCGGTGACTCTCGAGCTGGGAGGCAAGAGCCCCTGCCTGGTGGACTCCACGGCCGACATAGAACTCGCGGCGAGGCGGATAGTCTACGGCAAGTTCATAAATTGCGGCCAGACCTGCGTCGCCCCGGACTATGTCTACTGCGACGAGGCGGTGGAGAGCGAGCTCGCCGGCGCGCTGTGCGCCGAGATAGCCCGCCAGTACCCGGACGCCCTGGGGGACCCGACTTACGGCCGCATGGTCAGCGAGCGCCACTTTGAGCGGGTCCTGGGCCTTATTGAGTCGGGAAAGACCGCCTGCGGAGGCGGCTCGGATGCCGCCTCCCTCCGGATAGAGCCCACCGTCATGCGCGGAGTCACATTTGAGGACGCCGTCATGCGCGAGGAGATATTCGGCCCCGTGCTGCCCATAGTCACCTACCGCTCGCTCGAAGAGGCGGTGGCGCGGATCGAGGCGCGGCCGCGCCCTCTCGCGCTCTATCTCTTCACCCGCAGCGGGGAGAACAGGGAGCTGGTGCTCTCGCGCTGCCGCTTCGGCGGCGGCTGCGTGAACGACACCGTCATCCATCTGGCCACCAGCGGCCTGCCGTTCGGGGGCGTGGGCGAGAGCGGGATGGGCGCGTACCATGGCCGCTGGAGCTTCGAGACCTTCAGCCATATCCGGGGGATAGTCGACAAGAGAGCCCGGCCGGACCTGCCGCTGCGCTACCGCCCCTTTACGCGCTCAACCCTCCCCCTGCTCAGGCGGTTCATGAAGTGAATTGTTAAATCCGTGAAAAAAGGCCCCGGCTGTGCGGAAAAAGCGCGCAGAATCCACATACACATTGGGCTTGTAAAAAACGACTGCGTCGGTTATAATGATAGAGATATACCAGACGTTAGGACAAGCTGTTTTTGCGCTTTTTCTGCGATTTCCAGCCCGAGGAGAGAGACGATGAACACAAACCCAGTGCTAATGAGCAAGCTGTCCATGGACAGCGACATACCGCTGTACTCCCAGCTCGTGAGCATCATAAAGCGGAACATATCCGCCGGAACCCTGCCCACCGGCGCACTGCTGCCCTCAGAGGCGGAGCTCTGCCGGACTTTCGACGTGTCGCGCAGCACGGTGCGCCAGGCCATAGGCGCGCTGGAGTCCGAGGGGCTGGTCGTGCGCAAGCAGGGCAGAGGCACCTTCGTGGCGGAGCCCAAGATGCGCCGCCGCACAGAAAATGTATATTCATTCACCAGCGAAATTTCCGCGATGGGCATGGTCCCCAGCTCCACCATACTGGAGTTTGAAATCATGGATCCGCCGCCGGACATCGTCTCAATGCTCGAGCTCGGCAGCCACCTCACCCAGATATACCGCTTCACCCGAATCAGGAACGTGAACGGCCAGCCGCTGATACTGGAGACCTCTTTTTACCCCACATATATATATCCCAAGCTCACGCGCGACCTGCTCGAGACGCACAGCTTCTACAGCCTGCTCTACGAGGAGGGCATAGTGCCCTACTCGGCCGTGGACTCCTACGAGGCGGTCATACTCGGCCGGAGGGAGGCCGAGCTCCTCGGCTGCCGCCCGGGCTCCTGCGCCTTCTCCGTCCAGAGGCGGACCCGCACGGAGGCCGGCGTGGTGTACGAGTTCACGCAGAGCCTTATACGCGCGGACAGGGTCAAACTCGACATCTTCCTCCACAAGGACGGGGTGTCCTTCACCCGCAGCGTGGACCCCAAGTCCGCTCCGGGGGGCGGCGCCGGCATTTGAGCGCAAATCTTGGTCAAATTGCTGTAAAAACGGCCGCCTGTATTGTACAGCATCCCAAGTTTACAGGCGCTTAAAAATAATATACAATATATTGGAAACCATGGCGTCCCGGCACTCCATTTTCATGCCGGTGCGTACAGAAAAAAAGGAGGAAAATTTCCGCGGGCTTGCGGTGCGCCAGTGTGGAGACCTGGCGTAATGTCCCGCGCCCCTTAAGCGGGCGGGGGCGAGGCGCGTCATTGCGGAGGCAGGCGCGTCAAAGCCGGTGAAATGGCAGCTGTTGTCCTGAAAGACGTAATGAAGATCTATCCGAACGTCGCGGGAGAGTCCAAGAAGAAAAAGCACAAAAAGGGCGAGGAGCCAGAGGAAAAGAAGCACAATCTTCAGATAACCGAGCGCGGCGTCGTGGCCGTCCAGCAGTTCAATCTGGAGATAGCCGACAAGGAGTTCATCGTTCTGGTCGGCCCCTCCGGCTGCGGCAAGTCCACCACCCTCCGTATGATAGCCGGCCTCGAGGAGATCACCGAGGGCGAAATCAGCATCGACGGGCGCGTCGTCAACGACGTTCCCCCCAAGGACAGGGATATCGCCATGGTATTCCAGAACTACGCGCTCTACCCCCACATGACGGTTTACGACAACATGGCCTTCTCGCTCAAGCTGAAGAAGGTCGACAAGAAGACCATAGATGAGAAGGTCCGCGAGGCCGCCGAGATTCTGGACATCACCCAGTATCTCGACCGCAAGCCGAAGGCCCTGTCCGGCGGCCAGAGGCAGCGTGTCGCCATCGGCCGCGCCATAGTCCGCGAGCCGAAGGTGTTCCTCATGGACGAGCCGCTGTCGAACCTCGACGCCAAGCTCCGCAACCAGATGCGCGCGGAGATAATCAAGCTGCGCCAGAGGATAAACACCACCTTCGTCTACGTCACGCACGACCAGACCGAGGCCATGACGCTCGGCGACCGCATCGTCATCATGCGCGACGGCTTCATCCAGCAGATAGGCACCCCGCAGGAGGTGTTCAACCATCCGGCCAACCTGTTCGTCGCGGGCTTCATAGGCACGCCTCAGATGAACTTCTTCGACGACGCGGAGCTCGTGCTGAAGGACGGCAAGTACAGCGTCAACCTCTACGGCACGCACTTCGAGCTCAACGAGGCCAAGCAGGCCAAGTTGCGCGAGAACAACGCCAAGCCGGGCACCGTCACCCTCGGCGTCAGGCCCGAGCACATGACGCTCTGCGGCGACGACAGCGCGCTGCACGTCACCGGCACGGTCGACGTGTCCGAGATGATGGGCTCCTCCATCCACCTGCACACCAATGTCCACGGCAAGGACGTCGTCCTGGTCGTCTCCACGGTCGACCTGCCGGATAAGCACCGCCAGGGCTTCACCTACGGCGAGACGGTCATGATCGCCTTCAGCGGCGACGTGATGCACGTCTTTGACAGGGACAGCGGCGTGGCGCTCACCTGAGTATATACTGATTCCCCCAATATCCAGGCAAAACCCAAGCGGAAAGCGGGTTTTAACCCGCTTTTCGCTTTTTTGTGCTTTTCGGGCGGCGAATAAATATCCAAAATGGGCCCCAAAAACGACATATTTCACTTATATAATGCAAAGTTTCACTGACAGCGACATAAGTCACACCCTGAGACTATCGCAATGCAATGTTAATTTCTATAAAATTAGCTGTACGTTTTCCATAAAAGGGCCGCGGCCCTTTGTCAAGCACTTTACACCGGGAGTGTAAAGTGCTTGACAAAGGCTTGCCACCCCTCCGGACTGCGGGGAATCCCCCAGAGGACAAGCCATGAGAGATGAATACAGGGAAAAGTTCAGAGTGCTGGGCCTGAAGATAGCTTATTACCGCAAGCTGCGCGGCCTCACGCAGGAGCAGCTGGCGGAGGCCATCGGGCGCAGCGTGAGTTTTGTCAGCCAGATAGAGGCGAATAACTCGCCCAATGTCAAGGGCGTGTCGCTGGAGACCCTGTTTCTCATCTCGGAGAAGCTCAACATCCCCGCCTCAAAACTGTTCGAGGACTGAGCCATGTCCAAGCGCAAATACATAAAGGATTACCGCCTGAACGAGTACATTTCCGAGAACGGCCGCGTCAGCAGCGAGACGGAGTACATCGGCGGCGACTACCGCTTCAGCGCGCCCATGGAGCGCGTCCGGCGCTCGGCCAGGCTGGCGCTCGGCCTCTCGGCCATCTCCTGGGCCTGCTTCGCGGTGCTGGTGTGTGTCGAGGGGAGCGCGATGCGCATCATGTACGCCGCGCTGCCGTTTGCCTTCACGGCCCTGCCGCTGTTTCTCATGACCCGCTCCGCCGTGCTCGCGCTGCGCGCCGGCGAAAAGCTGCGGCACGACGAGGCCGACCGCATAGGGCACACGATGCCCGCGGCCGCCCTCTGGGCCATGCTCCTGCCGGGGATAGCCTGCCTGGGCTGCGCGCTCACCTGCGCGTTCGGCGCGGCGGACTGGGATCCGCTGTTCCTGGCTCTCTCGGCCGTGATGGCCGCCTGCGGCGCCGCCGCTTTTTCCAGACGGGCGGACTTTGCCACAGAAAAGCAGTAGCAATTCAAAGCGATTTATATGGCGCCCCGTGCGCTTTATAAATAAAACCCATCAACC
>CALWYN010000096.1 GCA_944385755.1 uncultured Oscillospiraceae bacterium | reverse complement strand
GGTTCGCGCGGTCGGTGAGGCCCATGGCGGCGAGCAGTTCGCGGCCCTCGTCCTCTATGCGCTCATGGATTTCCTTTTTGTGCGACTTATAGTCCGGCTGTTCCTTCGCGAGAAGCTCGGGCGCGAGCGTGACGTTCTGCAGCGCCGTGTACTGCGGGAAGAGGTTGAAGCTCTGGAACACCAGGCCGAAGTGCAGCCGCTTTTTGCGCACGTCCGCCTCTCGCCGTGTGGAGGGATCGGTCGCGTCGAAGAGCACCTCGCCGTTGACGGTTATACTGCCCGAATCGGGCGTCTCGAGGAAGTTGAGGCAGCGGAGCAGCGTCGTCTTGCCGCTGCCGGAGGAGCCGATAATACTCAGCGCCTGCCCCTGCTCGAGGGTGAAGCTTATGTCGTTGAGCACCTTCGTCCTGTCGAAGTGCTTTTCAAGGTTTTTTACTTCAAGTACCGGCATGGGCCCGCCCCCCTATCTGAAGAATTCGAGCTTCCGCTCAAGTCTGCCGAGCAGGAAGGACACGACGCCGTTGAACACGAGGTAGTACACGCCCGTGAAGAACAGCGGCCAGAGCAGGCCGGAGTAGCCGTGTGAACCGCGCAGGAAGGCGAAGCCCGCCCAGATGACCTCCTGGTAGGAGATGATGCGCGCGAGCGAGGTGTCCTTGACCAGCGTTATGACCTCGTTGGACATGGGCGGGACGATGCGCTTTATCATCTGCAGGAGCGTGACCTTGAAGAAAATCTGCCCCCTGGTCATTCCGAGCACCTGCCCGGCCTCCTGCTGGCCTACGGGCACGCCCTGTATGCCGCCGCGGTATATCTCGGAGAAATAGCAGGCGTAGTTGATGACGAACATGACCGCCGAGGCGGCGAAGCGCCCCTCCGCGAAGCTCCACGGGTTTGAGGGGAAGATGAAGCCGGGTATGTAGTAGATGATGTAGAGCTGCAGCATGAGCGGGGTGCCGCGTATAATCCAGACCACAAAGCGGCAGATGAGCGAAACCGGGCGGAAGCCGAGCAGAAGCTTTGCACTGCGCGCGCTGCTCTTTACGAGCGACTTTGCGCTCTCGGCGGTGAGCTGTTTCCCGTCGAGGGTGAGCTCCCCGCCCTCCTCCAGCATGCGGGCAACGCGCTGGCTGAGCGCCAGTTTGCGGCGGCCGAGCGCGCCCAGCGGCGCCCAGCGGTTCATCGAGCCGAAGCAGATTATCAGCCCCAGCGGCACTGAGCCGACGAGAGTCACAAAAAAGAGCTTCAAAGTCTGGACAAAGCCCTCGTTGAGGGCGGAAATTACGGTTTGGAATTCGGTCATAAGGCCTTCGTCACCCCATTCTCTCCTGCCAGCCCAAAAGCAGAGAACGCTCTCGCGTCCTCTGCTTTGGCGGAATCGCTTTTGTGTCTCTGTACGCCGCGGGAGCTCAGGCGCCCTGTTCGATGAGCGCGGCGGACACGCCGTACTGGTCGGCCAGCTCCTGGAGGGTGCCCGCCTCATAGAGCTCGGCGAAGAAGGCGTTGAGCTCGGCGGCCAGGTCGCTGCCCTTGCGGAAGCCGACGCCGTACTCCTCGCTGTTGAGGCTGATGGTGTAGGTCAAATCGGCAAAGCTGGTGCCCTCGCCCACCATGGCGGAGGCCATGAGGCTGTCGATTATGGCGGCGTTGCAGGTGCCGGACTGCACCTCGAGCACGGCGGTGGCCTGATCGACCACGGGGGTGTAGGCAAAGCCGTTGTCTATGGCCATCTGCTCGCCGGCGGAGCCGCTCTCGACCGCGAACTGCAGATCGGCCATGCTCGCGGCGTCGGGATAGCTCTCCGCCTCATCCGCCGGCAGAATGACGACCTGGGCGTTGTTCAGATAGGCGTTGGAGCACTCCATGCCCGCGAGCACCTCGTCGGTGAGGGTCATGCCGTTCCAGACGACGTCGATGGCGCGGCCGTCGAGCTCCAGTATCTTGCTGTCCCAGTTGATGAGCTGGAACTCGGCCTCGACGCCGAGACGCTCGGCGAAGAGCTTCGCCAAATCGGCGTCAAAGCCCACCCACTCACCGTTCTCGTCCTGGTAGTCCATGGGCTCGAACTCGGTTATGCCGACTATCAGCGTGCCCTTGTCCTGGACGTAGGCCATGTCGCTCTCAGAGCCGCCGTCCGGCTCCGCGCTCTCCCCGGCGGGTTCCGAGCTCTCCTCAGCCCCTTCCGATGGGGCGGCGCTGGGCTCTTCCGCCTCCCCGCCGCAGGCGGCCAGCGTGAAAACCATGATAAGTGCAAGTAAAAGTGCCGTCAACTTCTTCATTTTGTCCGCTCCTTTGTATGTAGTCGCCGAAGCAATCGAGTTATTATACTACCACATTAGCGAAATAAAGCAAGTCTTTTTTGAACACTTGGCTGTGCATTATCCGCACAGCTAAGTGTTTGCAAGCAACTTTTTCAACTTTACACTTGACAAGTTGCTTCAGCCTCGCTATATTGAGCTTATACTTGAAAAAGTTGCTTGAACTGGGGGTTGCAAAATGCCAAAGCAAGGAAGCGGAGGGCTGTGCTCCGCGCGCTGCCGCAGATGCAGGTACTGCTACATTGGGCTCGACATCGCGCTCTGCCGCTCGATGCCCATGTGTACATACCTGCTCGAAACCGGGCGGCGGCGGCCCTGTCCCGCCGGTGAGGGCTGCACGGAATTCGCGCCCGTCCCGGGGGCCGGGGAGCGGCACAGGCGGGTGTCCGAGACGATGTGGCGGGGGATAAAGGCCGGAAGGAGGGGGAGACAAGGGGATGCGCGGGCGCAATGAGGAGATAAGGGGGGATTCCCAGGAGCAGATCGCCCGCTGCCTGAGCTGCCCGTACTCCGCGGCCTACTGCACGGGCGAACTCTACGACCGCTGCCGGCCGGCGAAAAAGCGCGCCCCGCCCGGAGGCCGTCCGGGCAGGGCGCGCGGCCCGCTCCACTCCATGCTCGGCTCCGTCATAGCCGGGGAGATGAGCGCCGCGGACTTCTGCCGCCTCACCGGCTACAGCCACCAGCAGGTGAGCCGGGCGCGGCGCGAACTGCGCTCCGCTCAGCCAAGCAGGGACGAGGGCACCTGAATAATATAGCAGCTCATACCCTCCGGGGCATAGCTCATGATGGGAGCGTAGCGCACTGACGTGTCGCCGAGGGTCATGTTCGCGGTGAGGGTGTCGCTGTTCGCCCCGGCCTGCCAGGCGCTGCCGGCCCAGCAGCAGAGGCGGTCGAACACCTTGGAGAACAGCTCCAGGTTCTGCCCCGACTGCTCCAGCTGGCCGTTGGCCAGGGGCCCCGCGTCGATAATCGCGGAGACGGCGGCGCCCTCGTCCCGCACGGCGCGGCTGAGGGTCTGGGCCAGGGTGCAGACGGCCGAGGTGGCGGTGGGCACAGACGAGAGCTGCACGCTGTAGCTTATGGCGGCCTCCGTGACCGGCAGGGACACCGCCTTGAGGAGTATCTCGTCAAAGCCGTAACCCGCGAGCTCCGTGCACAGCTCCGTCAGGTAGTCCACCACCACGGAGCTGTAGGGGTCCATCCAGCCGCCCTGTTCGTCCGTCAGAGCGGCCCCGCCGACCGTGCGCAGCGCATAGATGCCAGCGCGCTCGCTGAGCAGGTCGTCCACCAGGCAGCTCACCTGGGCGACGAGATAGATGTCCTGCTCCTTCAGCGCCTGCACCAGGCCCGCCATGTTCTGGACGCCGTTCACCCCGAAGTCCGTCGCCGTCTGGGACGAAGAGGTCCAGACCAGTTGACCGCTGGTGGGCTTGACCTCGAGCACCAGGGCGTTCGCGTTATATGAGGACATTATATTCACATACGGCTGCACGGCCACCGTGGACACGGAGGCCGCCGGCACGAAAACTGCGCGCAGCTCGCCCAGGCCCTCGCCCGCGACCGCCTCGACATTGGAGTAGTCCGCCTCGCCTATCTCCAGCTGGACCTCCACCTCCTCGAACTGCCGCTCGCCCTCCTCGTTCACAGGCTCGGGCGTGGCGAGCAGGGGCAGCTCCAGATAGATGCCGTCCTGTTCGTAGACGATGTACTGCTGAAAGGAGTAGAACAGCACTATCGCCACCATGAGGAGTATGGCCAGGGCGGAGAGCACCAGGGCGAGGACGTTCAGCCTCTTTCTCTTCCCTCGGAAGAGCTCCCTGTCCTTACGGGCCATTTTTTCAGTTCCGCTCCTCGATGGCCCCGAGCTTGGCGACTCGGCGCGCGTGGCGCCCGCCGTCGAAGCCGGTGCTGAGGAAGATGTCCACTATCTTCAGGGCCAGGCCGGGGCCGGTGACCCGCTCGCCCAGCGCGAGGACGTTGGCGTTGTTGTGGCGGCGGCACATCTCGGCCGAGAAGCAGTCCCCGCAGAGGGCGGCGCGCACCCCGCGGACCTTGTTGGCCGCGAGGGAGATGCCTATGCCGGTGCCGCAGATGACTATGCCGGACTCGCACTCCCCCGAGGCCACGGCGCGGCCGACCGCCTCGCCGAAGTCGGGGTAGTCGCAGCTCTCCTCAGTGTAGGTGCCGTAGTCGTGGAACTCTATGCCCTGATCGGCCAGATGGCGCATTATCTCCTGCTTGAGATGGAAACCGCCGTGGTCGGAACCGATAGCTATCATTTCAGTGTCCTCCTTGTATTTTTTATAAAGCGCGCGTTTGCGCGGCATACCACAGGGCTATGCCAGGCGCTTGAACTCCGCCTTGTGGCGGCGGTAGGTGGCCACATAGCGGAAGCCGTTCTCCCGCAGGAGCTCAAAGCCCTCGGCCACGCCGGAGCCGGCGGCCTTTACGTTGTGGGCGTCCGAGCCGACGGTGACTATGTCGCCGCCCAGCTCGCGGTAGCGGCGGAGAATCTCCACGGACGGGAAAGTCGTGAGCAGGGGCTCCGCGCGACCGCCGGGGGCCAGGTCCGCGCAGTTGAGCTCCATGCCCCGGCCGTTCTCTATGAGCGCGCGCAGCAGCGCGTCCACCCGGTCGCCGAAACGCTCCATCGTAATCGAGGCCTCAAAGCCCTGTTTGTGCATGTAGCGCAGGCAGTAGCCTATGTGCGCCATGACGTCAAAGCACGGGACGGACGCCAGCTCTATGAGCTCATCCAGATACCGCTCGTAGAGCTCATAGCACTGCTCCAGGCTCTCGTACTTGAGGTAGTAAAAGTCCTTTTCCCCGCGCAGGTTGTGCAGCGAGCCGAGTATGAAGTCGTACTCCGGCATGGCGTAAATCCGCTTCGCGCGGGGTACGTCGTGATGGGGCTGGCCCAGCTCGAGGCCCAGCCTCACCTCTATCCCGTCCGGCGCGCGCTCCATGGCGTCTATGAACTGGTGGGCCTGGCTCCGGGGGAGCTGGAAATTGTTCGGGCCTATCTGGAGCGTCTCAGGCACGCCGAAATCGCAGTGGTCGGTGAAGCAGACCTCGGTTATGCCGCGCTTTAGCTCGGCCTTCGCCATCTCCGACATGCGGGCCTTGTTGTCCGCATCGAAAGAACAGCAGCTGTGGACATGGTAATCTGCAAGGAACATCGCATATATCTCCTAATTCAATCTGCCGGGCCGGCGTCAGAAGGGCCAGCTCGGGAACCATTTGAGGAAGCCGGTGGTATACCAGGTGGGGGTCCTCACGCCGGTGAGCACGGGGTAGAAGGCGGCGAAGAGGACCACGCAGGCGGCCGTAAAGGCGTACATCTGCAATCGGGCCTCCCGCGGCTCGCGCTCGTGCAGGCGGCTGAACACGTTGCAGAGCGCAAGGAGCATGAACACCTCCGAGGGGAAGTAGTGGTAGGCGAAAGTGAGCCGGGTCACGAGCACCCAGGGCAGGAGCTGGGCCAGATAGCCTATGACGATGAACAGCGAACGGCCGTCTCTGTCCTTTACGGCCAGTATGGCGTTGGCTATCACGGCCAGCAGGCCGGCCCAGCAGAATATGGGGTTCATGAAGGCTCCGAAGGCCATCTTGGTGCCGTCGTCAAACCGCTCAAGGTAATACAGTATCGGCCGGGCGTCCACCAGCCACTGGTACCAGCGGCTGGAATAGGGGTGTTCGGCCACCAGGTCCGAGTGGTACTCCCACATGTAGACCTGGTTGTCCCAGACAATCTCGGCGTAGTCCCGCGTGAAGAACATGCCTGCTCCGCCCTCCAGCCCTCTGGCCGTGCCGTAGAAATAGTAGCTCATATAATATATGGCGCAGGGGACGGCGACGAAAAACACGAGGCAGAAGGCGCAGTTTGAGATGAAATCGCGCCAGAAGCCCTCCCGGCGGCGCTGGGTTATCCAGTATATCAGCCATATCACGGCCAGGCCGGCGCCGGCATATATGCATGTCCACTTGCTGGCCGCGCCCAGGCCGAAGGCCACGCCCGAGAGGGCCAGGTAGCGCCATTTCCCCCCGGAGACGAAGCGCCACATGAAGAGGTACATCAGCAGTATGAAGAACACGGCGTAGGTGTCTATGGTGGCTATGCGGGTCTGCACAAAGTGCATGAAATCGAAAGCGAAGATCACCGTGCCGCAGGCTGCGACGGCCGTGGAGCGGAACATGCGCTTGAGGAACACGTAGAGTATGGGCAGCATGAGCGCGCCGAACAGCGTCCCGGCAAAGCGCCAGCCGAAGGGCGTGAGGCCCCAGAGCTCTATTCCGGCGGCTATTATGAGCTTGCCGAGCGGCGGGTGGGTTATCTCGTAGGGGTAGACGTTCTCGATGTGCTCCACCGCCGTGCGCACGTGGTAAATCTCGTCGAAATAGGTGCTGTTCAGGTAGCTTATCCCGGTGGGCACGAGCTCCTGCTCGTCGAAGAGGGGCGCGCAGCCGGCGTCGTAGGCAAACTCCGCCGCGTCGAGCCGCTCCCCGTCCGCGTCATACACCGCCAGTTCGCCCAGCCAGAGCTCGTCCGAGGCTATGAGGCGGATATAGCGCGCGCGGCCGGGGGTGAAGTCCTCCTCCGTGCTGTCCATCCACTTGAATATCTCCGTATAGCTCTGCTCCAGTATGCCGGCGTCGCTCCAGTTCTCGCCGTCCGTGGAGAACTGGACCGTATAGCTGCCGGTGTGGAGGCCGCAGTAGTAGCGGATCATGCCCACCTCGGTCTCCTCCGGGAGGGCTATGTCCACGTAGCGGCCGCGCTCGGTGAATTTGCAGAAGCTCTGGGGCGAGGAGGTGTTGCCCAGCCCGGTGAAGGCGGCGGCGGAATAGGCCAGGGTTATTATCAGCGCCAGCACCGCGTCGCGCCGGGTCACCCCTCCGGCCTCGGCACCGAAACTGAGCGGCGATCGCCGCACTGTCTCCCCGTCCGGCCCGGGCTCCGGGGAGCCGGAGAATATGGGCATCCAGCGCCAGGCCATCCAGATGACGCAGAGCGCGGCGGCTATGGGGAAGATATAGGTAAGATAGGACAAGGCGGCAGCCCTCCCACACTTTCTCTAAGCTGTGCTGTTATAATGTCTGCTGAACAAACCTCAACGCGGTTTGTTCGCGCGGCGGCTGCCGCGCAATTTCATCAAGACGGCTCAAAATGCCGTTTTGATGAAATTCAGCCATTGTTTCAACACGTATATCCCTTGATGTGCGCACCACATCAGGGGATGGTGCAGGTTTTGAGCGATTTCGTTCAAAAAACCTGCACTTGAACAAAGCAATTGGGCCTTGTTCAGCACGCATTATTATACACCGCTTTCCCCCGCTTGTCCACACCGGCGGAGGGGCGCATATAATGGACGTCCTGCCGGGGCGGGAGGTTCCCGTCAACGCCCGGCCTCTCTCCGTCCCCGCAGGGCGCGGGCCGCCAGCAGGAACACCAGCGGCAGGGCCGAGTAGCGGTAGCGCGTCTGTATCTCCATGAGGAGATAGGCGGCAAAAAAGGCGCACAGCGCGGCCAGGAGGGCTATGTCCGGCTCTCCGGAGAGCTCCCGGCGGCCGAAGAGCAGCCGGAGCGCGGCCAAAAGCGCGAGGACATATACGGCCAGGCGCACTCCCCGCTCGCACTGCAACAATCCCGGGATCCAGTCCGGGGTACCGTCGGGGAAGGCCCAGTCGGTGTCCTCGGGTGCGCCCCACATGCCGTAGACCTTCCCAGCGAAGAATCTGGCCAGGCCTCCGGCGGACAGGGACTCCCTGATCACACCGGCCGCGGCAGCGCGGCGCTCGTCCGCGTCCTCTATCTCGAGGATGTACTCGTTCTCCGGGGAGTATTCCCCGCCGGAGGACGTATCCAGCCCGAGGACCAGCTTCCACTCCGGGCGGGAGTTTCCTATGCCCTCCGGGGCGGCGCCGCTGAGCGTGAAGGCGGCTCCGGCCGCCCAGTTGACGGCCAGGTAGGCGCAGAGCAGCGCGGCCAGGCCGACGGCCGCCGCGCGGCGGCCCTCCCTCCGGCCGGACAGGCGGTATATCAGCGCACAGGCCAGGGCGCCGAGGAACACGAGTCCCTCCGGCCTGAAGAGGTTTGACACAGCCAGACAGAGTCCCGCCGCCGCGCAGCGGCGCCAGGACGCCTCCGGCGCCGTGGCCAGATATATGGCCAGCAGGGCGAAAAACAGCGCGGGGTGCTGGCCCGTGAGTACGCCGGAGAGCAGCACGGCCCCGGGATAGAGCGCATAGAGCAGCCCGCAGGCCAGGGCCGCCCCCGCGGGGGCCAGGCGCAGGGCCAGGAGATATATCAGCGCGGCGCCGGCGGACATCCAGAGCGCGTTCAGGAGCTGCAGGGCGGTCACGCCGCCGCCGAGGCGTATTACGAGCGCCTCGTAATAGACGAAGGGTATCTGATATCCCCACCAGCGGAAATAGTCGGAGTCGAGGGCGGTGCTGTCCCCCGAGGCCACTCCCCGGGCGGCCTCGTACAGCAGTTCAAAGTCGCTCACCGGCTGCGTCCGCGCCGTCAGGATAAAGGCCGCGCGGACGGCCAGCGCGAGGACGAAAACGGCGGCCAGGGCGGCGCGCTCCGGCACCCTCGAGCGCGAAATCAGCCAGGCGGCGAGCGCGGTGAGCACACAGCTCAGCGCCGCCGTGCCGGAGAGCCAGAGCGCCGATGCGGCGCACATGGCGCCGAGGCAGAGCGCCCCGGCGGCGCCGGAAAACCTGGATATGATGTTCTGTGCCCTCATTCTGCCGCCTCCTCTCCGCAGCCGCGCGCACTCACCGCGCGCCCGGCCCTAAGTTTAGCACAGCTTGCCGGGGCGCACAAGCATTTTACCCAAAGTTTTGCTTGACATTGCCGGCGGAGGCTGGTATACTAATTAGGCTTAAAACAAAGAAGAACGGTGTCCGCCGTCCTCACCCGGCCGCAGCTGGCGAGCCGAGGTAAATAGGGACAGCTCCCGCCTTCCGGGCGGCAGGTTGTTTTCGCGCGCGGATGCCAGTGGTATCCGCGCTTTTTCGCGCAATCGGGCCGTCAATATTGGAGGTGTTTTTAATAGCTGTCACAGAGTACCAGATCAACGAAGAGATCCGCGACCGTGAGATCCGCCTCATCGGCGAGGACGGCGAGCAGCTGGGCATAATGTCCGCCGCCGCCGCGCTGGCCATAGCCGAGGAGAGGGACCTCGACCTCGTCAAGATCGCCCCGGGCTCCAATCCCCCGGTCTGCAAGATTATGGACTACGGCAAGTACCGCTTCGAGCAGTCCAAGCGGGAGAAGGAGGCGCGCAAGAACCAGCGCATAGTGGAGGTAAAGGAGATAAGGATGTCGCCCAGCATCGGCGAGAACGACTTCCTCGTCAAGCTCCGCAATGGGCAGAAGTTCCTGGCCGACGGCGACAGGCTGAAGGTCACCGTCCGCTTCCGCGGGCGCGAGATGGCGCACACCAACATTGGCGAGCAGCTTCTCCGCGACTTCGCCGATCGCTGCAGCGAACTCGCCAACCTCGACAAGCCGCCCAAACTCGAGGGGCGCAACATGTCGGTTTTCCTCTCGCCCAAGCCCCAGCAGTCCGCCAAGAAGCCGCCCAAGCCCAAGGCCCCCAAGCCCGCCGGTCAGCCGGCAGAGACCCAGGCGGAGACCAACGAGTAAGCACCCATAAGGAAGGAGTAATACAGCCATGCCGAAACTCAAGACCCACAGCGGCGCCAAGAAGAGGTTCAACCTCACCAAGACCGGCAAGGTCAAGCGCGCGCACGCCTACAAGAGCCACATTTTGACCAAGAAAGACACCAAGCGCAAGAGAGGCCTCCGTCAGGGCACCTACGCGGACGTCACCAACGAGTCCGCAATCAAGCGCATGATCCCGTATAAATAAGGAGGAGGCAGCACAATGGCCAGAGTTAAGGGCGCGATGATGACGCGCAAGAGAAGGAACAAGATGCTCGGTCTCGCGAAGGGCTACTGGGGCAGCAAGTCCCGCCACTTCAAGATGGCCAAGGAGCAGGTGATGAAGTCCGGCCGCTATGCCTACGCCGGCCGCAAGCAGAAAAAGCGCGACTTCCGCCAGCTTTGGATTACCCGTATCTCCGCCGGCTGCAAGCTCAACGGCATGAATTACTCCACCTTCATGCACGGTCTCAAGCTCGCGGGCATAGACATGAACCGCAAGATGCTCTCCGAGACCGCCATACACGACCCCGCCGCCTTCACCGCCCTGTGCGAGAAGGCCAAGGCGGCCCTTTAAGCCATATCTGACAGAGCCCCCGGCCAAGATGGCCGGGGGCTTAAAGCAGGGGCCCTTCGCATGCTTCCGCGCATACGGAGGGCCCCGTCCTTATTTCGGGCGCACGGGGCCGGCCGGTTTTGCCGCCGGCAGATGCGGGCCTGGGATGAAAACAGGGAGGGCCGCTCCGGCGGCCCTCCATTTTCTCATTTCCGCTCCCCGCAGGGGTGGTGGTCGATGTCCCTGCGGCCGCGCATTACCGCGTCATAGAATCGCCAGCCTCCGGCCAGGTTGTACACCTCGCCGAAGCCGTGGCCGCTGAGTATGCGGCAGCCTATATAGCTGCGCATGCCGGAGAAGCAGTTGACGTACACGGGTTTGGAGCTGTCCAGTTCCCCCAGGTGCTCCCTCAGCTCGGGCAGGGGGATGTTCACCGCGCCCTCGATGTGGCCGTCCTCAAACTCCCCTACGCTGCGCACGTCGAGCAGCGTCACGCTGCCGTCGCGCGGCAGGGCCGCCACGTCGTCCCAGAAGAACTGCCTGACTATGCCGGCGCGGACGTTCTCTATCATATAGCCCGTCAGGTTCACGGGGTCCTTGGCCGAGGAATAGGGCGGGGCGTAGGCCAGCTCCAGCTCCGCGAGGTCCGCGGAGGTGAGGCCGGAGCGGATTGCCGTGGCCAGCACGTCTATTCGCTTGTCCACTCCCTCGCTGCCCGTTATCTGCGCGCCCAGGATGCGGCCCGTATCCGGGTCGAAGAGGGTCTTGACCGTCATGTTGTGCGCGCCGGGGTAGTATCCGGCGTGGTGGCCCCAATAGCCGTAGACCTTGCTGTATTTGAGCCCGGCGGCCCTGGCGGCCTTCTCGTTCACTCCGGTGACGGCGGCGGTCATGTCAAAGAGCTTGATGACCGTCGATCCCTGGGTACCCCTGTACTCCGAGGCGATGCCGCAGATATTGTCCGCGGCTATGCGCCCCTGCTTGTTGGCCGGGCCCGCCAGGGGGGTGAGGCCCACCGCGCCCGTCACCAGGTTCCTGACCGCGACGGCGTCACCCACGGCGTAGATGTCCGGGTCGGAGGTGCGCATGTGCGAATCCACCATTATCGAGCCCTTCGGCCCCAGCTCCAGCCCGGCGTCCGCGGCCAGAGCCGTGTCCGGCGAGACGCCGACGGCCACGACGGCGAAGGCGCAGTCTATGGGCTCCATGCCCTTTACGTGCACGCGCAGCCCGCCGCCGGTCTCTTCATAGCTCTCCACCGCGGCCTTGAAGCGCAGGTCCACCCCGCGCTCGCGCAGATGGGCGTGGACCTCGCAGGCCATGTCCCAGTCCAGCGGCGGCAGCACCTGCTCGCTGCGCTGCAGCAGCGTGACCTCCATGCCGGCGTGCAGCAGGTTCTCCGCGGCCTCCAGGCCGATAAAGCCGCCGCCGACCACCACGGCGCGTCCGCCCTCCACGGCCTTCTCGCGCATCGCCAGCGCGTCCTCCACGGTGCGCAGGCGCATGCACAGCGGGCTGTCCACGCCCGGCGTGTCGGGCACGAAGGCCTTGGCGCCCGGGGAGAGTATCAGCGTGTCGTAGCTCTCGTCATACTCGCCGCCGTCCGCCAGGGAGCGGACATGCACGCGCTTCGCGGCGCGGTCTATGCTCACCGCCTCCGTCAGCACGCGCACATCCACGTTGAAGCGCGAGCGGAAGCTCTGAGGGGACTGCAGCGTGAGCTCGTCGCGGTCCTCTATCACGCCGCCCACGTAGTAGGGCAGGCCGCAGTTGGCGTAGGACACATAGCCGGTGCGCTCGAGTACGACTATCTCGCAGCTCTCATCCAGCCTCCTGAGCCTGGCCGCGGCGGTCGCTCCGCCGGCCACGCCGCCGATTATCAGCACTTTCTTTGACATTTTCTGCCTCCTAGAGTATTTTTGAAAAGCCATGGGCTTTATATGCTCTCATGTCCGGCCCGCTCACGGCTCGCCTGCCAGCTTCAGCCCGGCGGCGGCAAGGCTCTCCCGCGCGGCCTCGTTCACGGCGTAGTAGGCGTCCCAGTATTCCGGGCTCCTGACCCAAAAACGCAGATGGTAAGTCACGCTGCCCTGCTTGTAGGCCGCAACCACCACGGAGGGCTCTCTCCCCTCGTCCGACAGCACCCGGGAGTCCTCCGCCGCCGCGGACAGCAGCGCGGCGCGCACGTCCCCGGCCGCGCAGGCGTAGCCCAGGTCGAAGCTGAGCTCAACCATGCGCTCCGGCTCGCGCGTGTAGTCCGTGACGCGGGTGGAGCAGACCTCGGAATTGGGTATGCTTATCTCCTTGCCGTCCGCGGTGACAAGCGTGGTGTAGAAAAGGCCGATGGCCGCCACCGAGCCGCCCGTCGTGCCTATCTCGACATAGTCGCCCGTGGAAAACGGCTTGGTGAACAGAATTGTGAAGCCCGAGAACACATTTGTCAGCGTGCTCTGCAGCGAGAGGGAAAACGCCAGGCCGGCCACGGACACCAGTGCGACCAGAGAGGCCGAGGATATGCCGAGCTGCCCGGCAACTATCACTGCCGTGAGCAGCCAGAGCACCGCCTTCACAAAGGACACGACAAAGCTCTTCAGGGCATCCTCAAGGCGGCTCCTGGACAGGGCCTTCGTCACAAGCCGAGTGAGCAGGCGTATGGCGGCATAGCAGATTCCCAGGACAACGAGCGCGGACAGGAGCGTTATGAGCGACAGGCCGCCTATTGAGATGGAGAGAACCTGGGCGGCCGTCAGCACGGGACTGAACATATCCATGTCAACCTCCTTCACTTTGCGTTTATGTCTATGAACTCCGGCCGGAGCTTGGAGTACATTATCTTCTGGCTGCTGTAGAGCCCTGTGTAGCCCGAGAGCATGTATGATACGCAACAGGCCACGGCGAAATACAGTATCTCCCCGGAGCCGAAGAGCTCAACGGACAGTATTATCGAGGCCAGGGGGCAGTTCACCGCGCCGCAGAACACGGCCACGAGCCCCACCGCCGCCGCAAATCCGGGCTCAAGCCCCAGCAGCTGCCCCGCCGCGCAGCCAAAGGTGGAGCCGATGAAGAAAGCCGGCACGACCTCTCCCCCGCGGAAGCCGCTGGAGAGGGTCACCGCGGTGAACAAGAGCTTGAGCAGAAAGGCCCAGGGCGAGGCCTCTCCTTCCTCCAGCGCCCTGGTGATCACGCCGACGCCCGCCCCGTTGTAGTCGTTGGTCCCGAGCAGCAGCGTCATGGCTATTATCAGCACCCCGCCGAGCGCCGCGCGCAGAAAGGCATTGGGCGCGATGCGCGCGAACAGGCGCTCGCTCCTGTGCATGGTCACGCAGAAGAGTATGCTCACCAGCGCGCAGAGCACCGCGAGCAGCGCGACGCGCCAGAGCGCGTCCGCCGACAGGGCCACGAACGGGACCGAAAAGCGCGTCGGGGCGATGCCGGCGAGGCCGGTGACCCCGTACGCCGCGAGGGCGGAGGCCAGGCAGGGCACCAGGCCGGAGTAATACAGCTGGCCCACGCTCACGACCTCCAGGGCGAACACTGTTGCCGTCAGCGGAGTCCCGAACAGGGCGGAGAACAGCGCGCTCATCCCGCAGAGGGTGGCCATGCGCCGCTCCTTCCCGTCCAGGCGGAAGAGCCTGCCGGCGGCGAAGCCCAGGTCGCCGCCAATCTGCAGCGCGGCCCCCTCGCGCCCGGCGCTGCCGCCGCACAGGTGGGTGGCAGCCGTGGAGAGGAAGATGACCGGCACGAGCAGCAGCGGCACGCCCTCCCCGGAGCGTATGGAGCCGATTATCGCGCTGGTATTCTCCTGCTCCATGCGCGTGACGCGGTACAGCCCCGCTATGAGCACGCCCGCCGCCGGCAGCAGATAGAGCAGCCAGGGAAACCGCTCCCTCAGCTCCGTAGCCTCGGCGACGCTCAGGTAAAAGGCGGCGCCCACCAGTCCGCCGGCCAGCCCGGTGACCGCCGCGACCGCCAGCCACTTCACAAACGCGCGGGCAAACGCAGCGCCGCTCTTGAGCATACTTTCCTTCCCACCCAACCACATGAATTATATAATGCGTACTGAACAAAGCCCAAGCCTTGAAAGCCAGGGCTTTCAAGGCCAAGCTGCTTTGCTCAAGCAGGGTTTTTGAGCGAAATCGCTCAAAAACCCTGCACTATCCCTTGATGCGGCACACCACATCAAGGGATATACACATTGAAACAATGACTGAATTTCATCTTTGATGAAATTGCGCGGCAGCGCCGCGCGAATAAACCGCGCTGCGGTTTATTCAGCAGACATTATATAGTCCGGTTCCCCAAAAGTCAACCGCCGCGGGCTGCGCCCGGGGCAGAGCGCGCACGAACCAGCGCAGGTGTCCGGGCTCTGTGCCCGCGCTGTAGGCGCTCCCCGGCCCCGGGCCATCCACTCGGGCTGCGACCGTGGCAGAGTTCACACGCGCCAGCGGCTCTTGCCGCCGGGCCCGGGTTATGGTATAATTCCCAAGACGGCACCCGCGCGTTCACCCGATAACGCGCCGCCGGTCCGGCGGCCGAAAGGAGCGGCAAACATGGAATTCGTATTCGAGACCGACTATGATCAGCGCGCCCTCACAGCAATGGCCCGCGCGCTGAGAAAAACGCTGCGGCGCAAGAGCAGCCTTCTCTCGCACATTCTGGGTTTGGTGATAGTCGCCATGGCCGTGATTCTCACCATACCCGCCTTCAGCGGAGAGGAGTTTGTGCTCACCGTAAACATCTTCGTCACCTGGCTCGCCGCGCTTGTCATCATAGTCGTGGTGTTCTGTGAGGACAGCATAGACGGCTACATAGCCAAAAAGCGTATGGTGATGGGCCTCGAGAGCTCGCGCACCGTGTTCACGGACGAGGGGTACTACTCCGAGACCGAGATCGGCACGACCGGGTGGAAATACGAGCGCATAGACATGATTGCCGACACGCGCGGCTACTTCGTCTTTCTCTTCGACAAGAGCCACGCCCAGGTCTACGACCAGTCCCGCCTCACGGGCGGCACCCCGGCCGAGTTCCGCCGCTTCATAATAGAAAAGACCGGCAAATCCGTCCAGAACGTCTGAGGCGGCCGGCATGGGAGCGCACGCGCCGGGGCGGCGGGCAAGCCGCGCATGGCGCACGATTCTCAGCGCATGCGGACCCGCTCGGGATTACGGGCCGCGCCGCCGCCGGCGGCACATGGCCGTCTTGCTCCGCTTTCACACGGCAAAAGAGCGCCCCTCTGAACCTCATGTGGTTCAGAGGGGCATTTGCGCGGGCCTGTAAGCCGGGTTCTGTCGCGGACGGCCATCTATCTGGGACGCGCGTTGCCGCGCGCCTCAAGCCACCTCCATCGGGACGGCCGGGCCGGCCTCGTGTCCCTTTCCACGGTGTTGCTCCGGATAGAGTTTACAGCACCAACCTGTCTCCAGGCGATGGGCGGGCTCTTACCTCCGCCTTTCCACCCTTACCACGTCGTCGCAAAGTCCGCTCGGCTCCGCTTCCGCCCATCGGCCTGCGCCGTGGCCGAAAGCTGCGCTCGCTCCCTTGCTCCTCCTTTCCCGTCGAATGCCAGGGCTTTCTCCGGGCGGAGCCGCGTGGCGGTATATCTCTGTTGCACTTGTCCGAGGGTTTCCCCTGGCGGGCGTTACCCGTTATCCTTGCCCTGTGGAGCCCGGACTTTCCTCACGCACGGGCTTTCGCCGTGTACGCGCGGCCGTCCGGCCCGCTGCCGAACATTTTACCCCGCGCCGGCGTCCAAGTCAATACGCTTTCCTCCCCGACAGCGTCATAAGTAAAGAAAGTGATTGTATTTGCGCCCCGGGCGGGATATAATCAGGCCGTGAGAGGTGAATTGCATGACCCTTAATGAATATATCGAATCCCTGCGCGGCAGGCGCGTCGCGGTCGTCGGCATAGGCGTCAGCAACCGGCCGCTGATTGAGCTGCTGCTGAACGCCGGCCTGCCAATCTCCGTGCGCGACATGCGCACGGCCGAAAAGCTCGGCGAGGAGGCCGCGCTCTACGCCGCCCGGGGGGCGGAGGTGCTCCTCGGCGCGGACTATCTGTCCGGGCTCGACTCCTACGACGTCATCTTCCGTACGCCCGGCCTGCTGCCCACCGACCCCGCCCTGGTCTCCGCCGCGGAGCACGGCGCCGTGATAACCAGCGAGATGGAGGCCTTCTTCTCTCTCTGCCCCTGCCTGACCATAGGCATAACGGGCTCGGACGGCAAGACGACCACCTCGTCGATAATCGCCGAGCTGCTCCGCGCCGCCGGCCGGCGGGTGCACCTGGGCGGGAATATCGGGCGCCCGCTGCTCGACGCCGTGCCGGAGATGGACAGCGGCGACGTCGCCGTGCTCGAACTCTCCAGCTTCCAGCTGCACAGCATAGACATCCGGCCGGACATAGCCGTGGTCACCAACGTCTCCCCCAACCACCTGGACAAGCACGTGGATTTCGACGACTATGTCAACGCCAAGCGCCGGATATTCACTTCACAGACGGCCGGGGATGTGCTGGTGGTGAATGCCGACAACGCCTACACCGCGCGCTTCGCCTCCGAGGCCGGGAGCCGCGTCCGCCTCTTCAGCCGCCGCGAGACGGTGAGGGACGGCGTGTTCTGCCGCGACGGGACGATATACCGCTCCAGCGCCTACGAGGTCGAGCAGATAATCCCCGTGACGGAGATAAAGATACCCGGCGTCCACAATGTGGAGAACTACATGGCCGCCTTCGCGGCGGTT
>CALWYN010000095.1 GCA_944385755.1 uncultured Oscillospiraceae bacterium | reverse complement strand
TTCAATCGGCTTCGCCGCAAATTTTGGGCGATTTGTCAAGTGTTTTTGGCAAAAAAAGTGGGGGATTTTAATAAAAAAGGAATCTAACCCCCTTATGAATCAAGGGATTAAGATTCCGAGAGATTATCTGCTGAAATAGGAGGAAAAACAGATGACAACTCTCAAGGTACCCGATATGCACTGCGAAAAGTGCGTGGCGCGCATCACCAGGGCCCTCGACGAGGCCAACCTGAAGTTCAGCGTCTCGCTGGAGGACAAGACGGTCTCCGTGGACGGCGGAGAGGGCGATGTGGAAAAGGCCAAATCCGCGCTCGACGACATCGGCTTCACGGCCGAGTAGTGTGGGGCGTTCCGCGGGCGCGCCGGGAGGAGCAGAGACTCCCCCGGCGCGCCTTCGCGCGTCCCGGAATATTGACATAGAGCCGCCGGGGTGCTAATATCTTATAAATATGGCATTTATTTTTTCCGGAAATTTCATAATGGGAGTGTGAACGTCCGCAATGGACACAGGCAGTCGATTGCTGCTTGCCGCAGCTGTCATCCTACTCATCTTTTCGGCTTATTTCACCCTGGCCGGCACGGCCTTCGCCCGGGTGTCCAGGTCCGCGCTGCGCCTGAGGCAGGAGCGCGGCGACCGCAGGGCGGGGAAGGCGCTCGGTATCCTTGAGGACACGGATCGTGCGGCCATGACCGTGCTCGTGGGGGGCGACATCCTCAATGTCGCCGCCGCCACCGTTGCCGCGGCCTTCGTGGCGGAACTCTGGGGCCCGGGCGCGCTGCCGCTGGGCGCGGCGGTTTGCGCGGGCGCCGTGTTCTTCGTCTCCGGCATGCTGCCCAGGAGCCTGGCGCGCAAGTACAGCGAGGGCATCTCGCTGCGCACCGCCGGATCACTCGCCTTCTTCATGGCCGCGCTCAGGCCGGCGACGGCCGCGGTGACGGCGATAGGCTCCGCCGCCTCGCGCCTCACCAGAGGCGACCAGGAGGTCTCGGTCACGGAGGATGAGCTGTACGACATCATAGAGGACATGACCGACGAGGGCGCGCTGGACTCGGAGCGCGGAGAGCTGATGAGCTCGGCGCTGCAGTTCGCTGACCTCACCGTCGAGACGGTGCTCACGGCGCGGGTGGACATCGCCGCGATAGACCTGGACTGGGACGGCGCGCGCGTCCTGGACTTCGTCAGGGAGCAGCGGCACAGCCGCCTCCCGGTTTACGAGGACAGCGTGGACAACATAGTGGGCATCCTGCAGATAAGGCGCTACATAAAGGCCTGGCTGCGCAATAAGGGGGAGGTGCGGCTCCGGGAGCTGCTCGATGAGCCGTATTTTGTGGCGCGGGACATGAAGATTGACGAGCTGCTGCCCCTGATGAGCGCGAGGAAGCTGCACATGGCGATTGTGACGGACGGCTACGGGGGCACCCTGGGCCTCGTCACCGTGGAGGACATACTGGAAGAGCTCGTGGGAGAGATCTGGGACGAGGACGACGTCGTGGAGGAGAGCTTCGTGCCCCTGGGCGGCGGCCGCGTGGAAGTCAGCGCGGACCTCACGGTGGGGGACGTGTTCGACCGCCTGGATTTCGAGCCTGAGGAGGAGGACGACGGACTGGAGTATAAGCTCATGGGCGAGTGGGCCTATGAGCAGTTCGACCGCATACCCGACGTGCGAGACAGCTTCATATATGAGCGGCTGGAGGTCACCGTGTCCGAGATGCGGGAGAACAGGATAGTCAAGCTGGTATGCCGGCTGCTGCCGGAGCCCGACCGGAAGGAGGGCGGGGAGAAGTGACCGGATATATACTGGGAATCGTGCTCTGCCTGCTGCTCTCGGCCTTCTTTTCCTCCGCGAGCGTGGCGTTTTCCTCGGCAAACAGGCTGAGGATAGAGTCCGCGCAGGAGAACGGCGCCAGGGCCGGCGCGGTTAAAGGGGCCCTGTCAGTGCTGGACCATCTGGACTTCGCCCTGGCGGCTCTGACGGCCTGCAACAATCTGGCGAACGTCTCCGCGGCGACCCTCGCCGTGGCCCTGTCGTACGAGCTGGCCGGGGACGAGAGCTGGACCTGGCTGGCCGGGGTGATAACCGCCGTGCTGGTGCTGGTGCTGGGCGAGACCATGCCGGAGATGGTGGCGAGGAAGAACGCCAACCGCTTCGCGCTGCGCTTCTCCCTGCCGGTGAGGGCGCTCGCCCTGCTCTTTTCGCCCATGGTGTTCATACTCGGCGGACTGGCGAAGCTGCTGGTGCTGCCGCTGCGCGGCGAGCGCGCCGGCTCGGACGATGACGCCGCGGTCGAGGAGCTGCAGTCAATAATAGAGACGGCCGAGGACGAGGACGTCCTCGACGAGGGGCGCTCGGAGCTGCTCCGCTCCGCGCTGGACTTCTCCGAGATAAGCGCCAGCGAGGCCATGACCGCCCGCGTGGACGTGGTGGCGATAGACATAGAGGACGACTGGGAGGACATACTCGAGACCATTGCCAACACCACTCACTCCCGCCTGCCGGTCTACGAGGGCAGCATAGACAGCGTCATAGGCTTCCTGTACCTGAACCACTTCCTGAAGGCGATGACGGAGTCGGAGCGGCCGGATATCCGCTCGCTGCTGATGGAGCCACTGTATATATACAAGACGATAAAGCTCCCGCAGGTGCTGACCGAGCTGAGGCACGCAAAAAAGCATCTGGCCATAGTGACGGACGAGTACGGCGGGACGCTGGGCGTCATATCCATGGAGGACGTGCTGGAACAGATAGTCGGCGACATCTGGGACGAGACGGACGTGGTGGAACACGAGGTCGTGGAGCGTTCCGAGGGCGAATACGAGCTCGACGGGGACATGTCCATATGGGATTTCCTGGAGCTCGCCGGCATACCGGAGGAGGACTTTGACTTCGAGTCGGACACGGTCGGCGGCTGGACCATGGAGATGTTCGGGCGCTACCCCAAGGCCGGGGACAGCTTCGAGTATGAGAACGTGAGGGTGACCGTGCTCAAGATGGACGGCCTGCGCGTGGATCGGGTGAATGTAAAGCTCCTGACACAGCCCGGGGGAGAATAAAAAACAACGCGATGTCCGCTGTGCCCCGCGCCAATGGCGCGGGGCGTTTTTTTGTGTTGACAGGGCCCGTGGGCTAGTATATTATCGGCGTGAAAAGGGCCTCGGGCCCGGAAAATGAAAATTATGGGGGTTGTCCATATGAACGGCTGCGCGTACCGTATCCTGCACCTGGACGCAGGGAGAAAATTTTACAGCATTCCCAACCTCAAGAGAATAATCGACAATGCCGCCGCGGCGAATTTCAACCAGCTTGAGCTGTATTTTTCGGACCACCAGGGCCTGCGCTTTGCGCTCGGCGACATGCGCGTCGCCGCCTCCGGAAAGGTGTACGACCTCTCCGGCGCGCCGGGCGACGGCTTCGGGGAGGAGGGCAACAACCCGGACGGCACGGACAAGTACCATACAGAGGCCGACATGGACGGGATAATCGCCTATGCGCGGGAGAAGGGCGTCGAGATAGTTCCCGCCATGGGCGCGCCGGGGCACCTGGGGGCCGTGCTCATGCAGCCGGACGCCTCTCCGCTCCGCTATCCCGGCTCCCGCGGCTCCGTGGACATCACCAGGGCCGAGGGGCGCGAGTTCGCCCTCGCCCTGCTGGGGAAGTACGCCGATTACTTCGCCTCGAGGGGCTGCCGCTACTTCAACTTCTGCGCCGACGAGTTCGCGAACGACCTGGGCGAGCACCGCATGGGCTATGAGATGATCTATCAGAACGGCATGTACAGGGAGCACTTTGTCCCGTTTTTCAACGCCGCGGCGGAGCTGATAAGGTCGAAGGGCATGACCCCGCGCTGCTTCAACGACGGGGTGTATTACAACGACGACGACCGGGACGTGGAATTCGACGGCGGGGTGCAGGTCTGCTACTGGACCCATGGCTGGGAGGGCTATCGCCTGGCCTCGGCGAATTTCCTGGCGGCAAAGGGCCTGGAGCTCATAAACGCCGACTCGGCGTATTACTGGGTGCTGGGGAAGAACGAGTGGCCCGAGGGCGCCCAGAAGGCCGAGGGCTTTGAGCCGGACGTGTTCAACGGCTGCGGGGGGCATATTGAGGCCGCGGGGGCCATGCTCTGCATCTGGTGCGACATGGCGGACAGCGACGGGCCGGACGAGGGCGCGGCGGTCGTGGACAAGACGGCGCCGGTCATCGAGGTGTTCGGCCGGACGCTGGACAGGAAATGCTGAAAATTGAAAGGGGGAGAAAAATGGACATCAGGAAGGCATACGGGCGTTGGCTGGAGCGGGCGACGGAGGACCCGGAACTCACGGCCGAGCTGGCCGCCCTGGATCTAGATGGGCCGGAGGCCTCCGACCGCTTCTACAGGGACCTGGCCTTCGGCACAGGCGGGCTGAGGGGAGTGCTGGGGGCCGGGACGAACAGGATGAATATCTACACCGTCCGGCAGGCCACCCAGGGCCTCTGCGCCTGGCTGCTCGAATCGGGCGCTGAGAAGTCGGTGGCGATAGCACACGACAGCCGCATAAAGAGCGGCCTCTTTGCCCGGGAGGCGGCCAGGGTGCTGGCCGCGAACGGGATAACGGCCTGGCTGTATCCCCGGCTGGAGCCGACGCCCGCGCTGAGCTGGGCCGTGCGTTATCTGGGCTGCGGCGCCGGCATATGCGTCACCGCGAGCCACAATCCGGCGAAGTACAACGGCTACAAGGTCTACGGCCCGGACGGCGGCCAGATAACCCTGGACGCGGCCGCCAGAGTGCAGCGCGAGATAGGCGGCGTGGACCCGTTTGACGGAGTGAAGGTCTGCGGCTTTGACGAGGCGTTGGAGAGTGGCCTCATCAGATTCATACCGGAGGAGTGCCTGGAAAAATTCCTGGACGCGGTGCAGGCCCTGAGCCTCTCGGGGGGAGCGGGGGAGCTGAGCGTGGTCTACACCCCTCTGAACGGCACCGGGCTGGAGTGCGTGACGAAAATCCTCGGCCGCATAGGCGTGAAAGACGTGACCGTGGTGCCGGAGCAGGAGAGGCCGGACGGACACTTCCCCACCTGCCCCTATCCCAATCCGGAGGAGCGCGAGGCGATGGAGCTGGGGCTGAAGCTGTGCGGGGAGCTGCACCCGGACCTGCTGCTCGGGACCGACCCCGACTGCGACCGCATGGGCGCCGCGGTGCCCGACGGGGAGGACTACAGGCTGCTCACCGGCAACGAGATGGGCGTGCTGCTGCTCGACTACATCTGCCGCAGGCGGATTGAGCTGGGCACGATGCCGGAGCGCCCGGTGGCCGTGACCACGATAGTGTCCACCGACATGGCGGACGCCGTGGCGGCGGAGTACGGCGTGGAGCTCAGGCGCGTGCTGACGGGCTTCAAGTTCATAGGCGAGCAGATTGGCCTGCTCGAGGCCGGGGGGCACGGAGAGCGGTTCATCTTCGGCTTCGAGGAGAGCTACGGCTACCTGTCGGGCAGCCATGTCAGGGACAAGGACGCGGTGAACGCCTCCATGCTCTGCTGCGAGATGGCCGCGTGGTACAAGCAGAAGGGCATGACCCTGGCGGACGCCATGCGTGAGCTGTATGAGAAGCACGGCTACACCTGCTGCGGGGTGAGCAGCTTCGCGTTCGAGGGCGAGGACGGCATGGAGAAGATGAGCTCCGTCATGGACTCGCTGCGGCTCTCGCCCCCGGAGGAGATAGGCGGCAGGGCCGTCACCGGACGGGCCGACTATCAGACCGGCGAGGGCGTCGCCCTGCCGCTGCCGCGAAGCAATGTGCTGGAATACCGCCTGGGCGCGAGCAAGCTCATCATCAGGCCCTCCGGCACGGAGCCGAAAATAAAAGTATACGTCTCCTCGCGCTCAGGGAGCATGGAGGAGGCGGAGAGCGCGAACCGCGCGCTTATATCCGCGGCGGCGGAATATTTGAAGTAGGCATAATTCGACAAAAATTACCTCATATGAGACGGCCGGGGCCACTGCCCCGGCCGTTTTCACCGCGTACGGGCCACACGAAAAAGAAACTTTTGAGGTGCCATGGTAGCCGTTCCATACTATCAAATGACCCTTACAGACTTCCCGGGGAGGGGCGCTGAGTTTATAATATTAGTAATTCAACGCACTCTGTGGCGGGGGCGTGAACTAAATCTGGAAGGTGGTATGCTATGTGAAATCTGCCAAGCTGCTTGAGCGGACCAGCGGGCAGAGCCAGGGGAAGAAAAGAAGGGGAAGCTCGTTGAGGGACGATGTTGAGCTCACTTTGCTCGCAGTCCCCACAACCGTGTGGTATATCGTCTTCTGCTATCTGCCTATGTTCGGCCTGATTCTGGCGTTCAAGGACTACCGCATCGTGGATGCGACAAAGGGCTTTATTTACAACCTGTTCCAGAGCGACTGGACGCTTTTCGGGAATTTTGAGTTCTTTGTCAAATCCAGCCAGTTCGGCATAGTGCTGCGCAACACCATACTGTATAACATCGTGTTTATCGTGCTCAACATCGTCATCCCCGTGACGCTGGCGATTATGATAAACCAGCTCTACAGCAAGCGCAAGTCCAAGACCTATCAGACCATGATGTTCATGCCGCACTTCATGTCCTGGGTCGTGGTCAGTTACTTCGTCTTTGCCTTCCTCAGCTACGACAAGGGCCTGCTCAACTCCCTGCTCGAGGCCCTCGGCAAGGACCCGATAAACTGGTATACCGAGGCCAGGTACTGGCCCTTCATCCTGGTGTTCATGCAGGTCTGGAAGACCGTGGGCTATAACATGGTCGTCTATCTGGCCAGCATCAGCGGCATAGACACCTCGCTCTATGAGGCGGGCGCACTCGACGGGGCGAGCAAGTTCCAGCAGGCCATACATATTACCCTTCCGGCCCTCAAGCCCGTCATCATAATGATGTTCATCCTCAGCGTCGGCAGGATATTCAGCACGGACTTCGGCCTGTTCTACCAGATACCCAGAGGCGTGACCAACTCGCTCTACCAGGCCACGATGACCTTCGACGTGTACATCTACAACATGCTGCTCACGCCCAACGTGCCCATAGGCAGGACGGCGGCGGCGGGCTTCTTCCAGTCGGTCGTCGGCTGCATCACCATACTGGTGGCCAACGCGATAGTCCGCAAGGTCGACCGCCAGAGCGCCATTATCTGAGGAGGGGGAGAATATGAGTAAGAGCAAAGCCCCCAGTGTGCTGAACCGTATCAAGCCGGGTACCAACCTGGTGTTCAACATCATATTCATAATCCTCTCCCTTATCTGCTTCGTCCCCATCATCCTGATATTCATAATCTCGATAACGGACGAACAGAGCATAGCGCAGAACGGATATCAGATAATACCGGATCTGCTCTCCGGCAGCGCGTACAGCTTCCTCTGGGGCGAGAGGGCGATGATACTCCAGGCGCTGTGGGTCTCCGTGGAGGTCACGGTGATAGGCACCGTAATCGGCGTCATACTCACCACCACCATGGGCTATGTCCTCTCCCGCCCGGGTTACAGGCTGAACGGCCTCTTCTCCACCGTCGTGTTCATACCTATGATATTCAGCGGCGGCATGGTCGCGAGCTACGTCGTCATAGCGCAGATTCTGAACCTGAGAGATACGATATGGGCGCTCATCTTGCCATTGTGTGTCTCCTCGTTCAACGTCACGATATGCCGTACATATTTCAGGACCAACATACCCGACGCGGTCATAGAGTCGGCAAAAATTGACGGCGCGTCTCAGCTGACCATCTTCGTGAGGATAGTCCTCCCCATCTCCAAGCCCCTGCTGGCCACGATCGGCCTGTTCCTGGCCTTCGGCTACTGGAACGACTGGTTCCAGTCCTCGCTGTACATCAGCGACGACAGCCTGTTTTCACTGCAGGCCCTGCTGAACCAGCTGCAGAGGAACATGGAGTTCCTGACCAAGAACCCGACGGCCGGCATGTCGCTGCAGGATTACCGCCTGGCGATGCCGACGGAGTCCGTCCGAATGGCGATAGCGATAATAATCGCCGTGCCAATCGCCTGCGTCTACCCGTTCTTCCAGAAGTACTTCATCTCCGGCCTCACGGTCGGCGCGGTGAAGGGCTGATTCCACCGTATTAAAGGGCCCGTTCCCGCGGGCCCCGAAATAAAAATTTGGAGGTCAATAATGAAGAAAAAGATCCTTGCACTGCTTCTCTCTGCCCTTATGCTCATGGTCCTCGTGGCCGGCTGCGGCACTGAGAGCGAGACTCCCACCGGTTCCGCCGATCCCGGCAGCAGCACGCCCAGCGAAGAGCCCAGCGGCGGCGGAGACGACGGCGAGATCGTAGAGCTCACCTGGTACCAGGTCGGCAACGGCATGCCCGAGAACTACGACGCCTGGAAGGCCAACCTCGACACCTACCTGGAGGAGAAGATTGGCGTCCACCTGAACGTGAACGTCGTCGGCTGGGGCGACTGGGACGGCCGCCGCAGCACCATCGTCAGCACCAACGAGCCCTACGACATCATGTTCACCAACCTCGGCACCTTCAGCTCCGACGTCAAGATAGGCGCTTTCGAGGATATCACCGAGCTGGTGCAGAGCGTCACC
>CALWYN010000094.1 GCA_944385755.1 uncultured Oscillospiraceae bacterium | reverse complement strand
ATCTCAAGATAAAGCTCGTCAAGAGCCTCAACGGGCGCCACGACAAGCACATCGCCACCGCCCACTCCCTCGGGCTCCACAAGCCCGGTCACGAGACCGTGCAGCCCGACAATCCCCAGACAAGGGGCAAGATAGCCCAGATCGGCTATCTCCTCCAGGTCACCGAAGAATAAGGAGGGTACGCAATGAAGTTAAGCGAGCTTTCCCCCGCGCCCGGCAGCGCCAAAAAGGCGTGGCGCAAGGGCAGGGGCCACGGCACCGGCAACGGCAAGACCGCTGGCCGCGGACACAAGGGCCAGAAGGCCAGGAGCGGCGGCGGAGTCCGCGTCGGCTTTGAAGGCGGCCAGATGCCCCTTGCCAGGCGTATCCCGAAGCGCGGCTTCAACAACATTTTCGCCCAGCCCCTGGAGGCCGTCAACGTGTCCGCCCTCAACCGCTTTGAGGATGGCGCCGAGGTCGACGCCGCCGCGCTGCTCGGCGCGGGCGTAATCTCCAAGTGCGTCTACGGCGTAAAGGTGCTCGGCAATGGCAGCCTGGAAAAGAAACTGACTGTTAAGGCTTCCGCCTTCTCCGAATCTGCAAAGCAAAAGATAGAGGCGGCAGGCGGAAAGGCCGAGGTGGTATAAGGTGCTCAAGACCCTGAAGAATGCATGGGCCATAGCCGAGCTGAGGAAGAAGATACTCTTCACCCTGTTCATAATTCTCATCTACCGCCTCGGCAACGCAGTGCCCGTCCCGTACGTCGACAGCGAGCTGCTGGCCGCCTACTTCACCTCGGTCAACAACACCATACTGGGCCTGTGGAACACCATGTCCGGCGGCTCGTTCTCAATGGCCACGATATTCGCGCTGAGCATACAGCCGTATATCAACGCCTCCATCATAATCCAGCTGCTCACCATAGCCATACCCGCGCTTGAGCGGCTGCAGAAGGAGGGCGGCGAGGAGGGCCGCAAGAAGCTGGCCTCCATCACCCGTTACACCACCGTCGGCATCGGCCTGGTCATGGGCTTCGGCTACTACACCCTCATCCGCAACGGCATAAACGGCGAGAGCATGATCACCGAGAGCGGCGTCTGGCCGGCCATCGTCATAATCATGACCTTCATGGCGGGCTCCGCGCTGATAATGTGGATGGGCGAGCAGATAACCGAGTTCGGCGTGGGTAACGGCATCTCCGTCATCCTCTTCGCCAGCATAGTCTCCAGGTTCCCGAGCTCCGTCGGAACCATGATCTCCAATGTCAGCTCCGGCGACCTGGCCTGGTGGGCCCTGCTGCTCGTGATAATCGGCGCGCTGCTCATAATCGTGCTCATCGTCATAGTGAACGACGCCGAGCGCCGCCTGCCGGTGCAGTACTCCAAGCGCGTCGTGGGGCGCAAGCTCTACGGCGGCCAGAGCACCCACCTGCCGATGAAGGTGAATATGTCCGGCGTCATGCCCATCATCTTCGCCTCCACGATAGCCGCGATCCCCGCCACCATCTGCGCCTTTGTGCCGAGCTGGCAGGACTCCTGGCTGATGGTGAACGTGTTCAACACGGACACCGTACCCTACGCGATAATCTACTTCCTTCTGATAATCTTCTTCAGCTACTTCTACTCCACGATACAGTTCAACCCCGTGGAGATAGCCAACAACCTGAAGAAGAACGGCGGCTTCATCCCCGGCATCCGTCCGGGCAAGCCCACGAGCGATTATATCAAAAAGGTCCTGAACAAGGTCACCCTGTTCGGCGCCATCTACCTCAGTATCGTTGCCGTAGTCCCCATGCTCATCGGCTGCTTCTCCGACGCCCCCGCCCTCTCCGGCATATCCCTGGGCGGAACGTCTATAATCATAGTTGTGGGCGTTGCAATTGAGACCGTCCGCGCCATCGAGGCGCAGATGCTCATGCGCAACTACAAGGGCTTCCTCGAATAGGAGGTAAGGAAATGAGGCTTATACTGTTAGGCGCCCCGGGAGCGGGGAAGGGCACACAGGCCGGAATACTGAGCCAGAAGCTCGGCATCCCGGTGATATCCACCGGCACCATCCTGCGCGCTGCCATGAAGAACGGCACGCCGGTGGGCCTGAAGGCCAAGGAATATGTCGAGAGCGGCAGGCTGGTGCCCGACGATGTCATAATCGGCATCGTCGAGGAGCGCCTGGCCGAGAGCGACTGCGCCAGCGGCTATATCCTGGACGGCATGCCGCGGACGATCCCTCAGGCCAGGGCCCTGGAGGAGGGGGGCGTCGAGATAGACTGCGCCCTCTTCATAGACGTCGACGACGACACGATAGTCGAGCGAATGGCCGGGCGCCGCACCTGCCTCGGCTGCGGAGCGAGCTATCACGTCGTCTCCGCCCCGCCCAGAACCGAGGGCATCTGCGACAACTGCGGTTCCGAGCTGACCGTCCGCAAGGACGACGCCCCGGAGACCGTCAGGAACCGACTCGAGGTGTACCACCGCGAGACTGAGCCTCTTCTGGACTTCTATGCCGAACGCGGCAAACTGAAAACCGTAAAGAACCAACCGGGCATCGAGGCCACAACTGCCGCGATTGCCAGCGTATTGGGGATAGAGCTATGATAATAGTCAAGTCCCCGCACGATGTCGAGCTCATGCGTCAGGCCTGCAAAATAACGGCCGGCGCCAGGACGATCGGCCGTCAGATGATAGCCGCCGGCGTCACGACGCATGAGATTGACAGGGAGATAAAGCGATTCATCCTAAAGTCGGGCGCGACACCATCCTTCCTTGGCTATGGCGGGTTTCCTGCCAGCGCCTGCATCTCGGTCAACGAGGAGGTCATTCACGGGATTCCGGGCAGCCGGAGCGTGAAGGACGGCGACATTGTGAGCATCGACGTGGGGGCCAAGATACACGGCTTCAACGGAGACTGCGCCGGCACCTTCCCCTGCGGGGAGGTCACGCCGGAGGCCGCCAGGCTGATCGAGGTCACGCGCGCGAGTTTCTTTGAGGGCATCAAGTTCGCCAGGCCCGGCTGCAGGGTCTCGGATATCGGGCACGCCATTCAGGAATACGTGGAGAGCCACGGCTATTCGGTCGTGCGCTCCTATGTGGGACACGGCGTGGGGGCCAAGCTGCACGAGGAGCCGGAGATACCCAATTTCGGCGCCCCGGGGCATGGTCCCAGGCTGGTAAAGGGCATGACCCTGGCGGTCGAGCCCATGGTGAATACAGGCACTTATGACGTGCGCGTTCTGTCGAATGACTGGACCGTCGTGACAGCGGACGGCTCTCTCTCCGCCCACTATGAGAACACGATTCTCATCACGGACGGCGAGCCCGAGATCCTCACGATGGCAGAGGACATTTGACGCTGCCGAGAGGGAGGTTATAGTACTTGGCAAAAGACGATGTAATCGAGCTTGAGGGCACGGTCGTCGAGTCCCTGCCCAACACGATGTTCAAGGTTGACATAGGCGGAGGCCATGTCATCCTCGCACATATATCCGGCAAGCTCAGGATGAATTTCATCAGGATACTGCCCGGCGACAAGGTTACGATTCAGATGAGTCCGTACGACCTGACCAGGGGCAGGATAACTTGGAGATCGAAGTAGAGCGGAGCAGTCCGCAAAGCCCAAAGAGGAGGAACTTAAATGAAAGTCAGGCCTTCAGTAAAGCCGATGTGCGAGAAGTGCAAGATAATCAAGCGCCACGGCAAGGTCATGGTGATCTGCGAGAACCCCAAGCACAAGCAGCGCCAGGGCTGATAAAGCACCCACTGAAAAACACCCCCGCGCGCAACGGAGGCTCCCTCCGGCGGGACCAAGCCTCCGCTCATGAGAACGCGGAGAAATCATTGAAAGGAATGATTGCAAAAGATGGCACGTATAGCCGGCGTTGACCTGCCCAAGGACAAGAGGATAGAGATCGGCCTCACCTATGTCTACGGTATCGGCAGAACCAGCGCGAA